>NZ_LGQU01000104.1:0-42519 GCF_003115935.1 Azospirillum sp. TSH20 | reverse complement strand
TGTCGGGGGGCCGTTATCCCCTCCCCCCCCCGGGGAGAGGGTTAGGGTGAGGGGGGAGCGTGGCGGCTCTTCAGCAAGAATCCACCACGTGCATCCCCCTCACCCCGACCCTCTCCCCGGGGGGGAGAGGGGGGATAGGGAGACCCTCTTGACTGCCCCTCAGTCCCGGACGCTGACGATCTGCTTCTTCTGGACCTGCACCAGATGGATCGACTGGCTCGCCTGCCCCTTGTCGGAGAAGCGCAGGTCGCCCATCACGGTCGGGACCGTCTGCGACTTCAGGGCTGCGGCGATCTTGTCGTAGGCGCGCGGATCGCCGCCGGCGGCGTCGATGCCGAAGGCCAGAACCTGAACCGCCTGGGCGCCGAGCGCGGCGATGAAGGACGGATCGTTCTTGTAGTCCTTGCTGTATTCCGTCAGCCACGGCTTCAGCGACGGGGCGCTGCCGTCCGCGGTGAAGGGAGAGGCCGAATAGACCTGTTCCAGCGAATTGCCGGACAGCTCGACCAGCTTCGGGTTCATGTTGCCGGCCGACGCGATGACCTTGCCGCGATAGCCGGTCTGCTTGATCTGCCGGTAGATCGTCGCACCCTGCGAGGTGTTGATCGCCGCGACATAGATCGCGTCGGCGTTCAGCGACTTCAGCTTGGTCAGCGCGGTGGTGAAGTCGGTGTCGGTGCGGTTATAGAACTCGTGCCCCTTCACCTCGATCCCGCAGGCGGTCAGCAGCTTGGTGTAGTTCTCCAGCTCCAGCCGGCCCCAGTCGTCGTTGACGTTCATGAAGGCGATGGATTTGGGCTTGATGCGGTCGCAGATCGCCTTCGAATAGAACTCCGACATCATCGCCGAGGTGGCGTTCAGGCGGAACAGGTACTTGTGCCCCTCCTCCGTCACCTTCGGGTGCTGGGAGCTGGTCATGACGGTGATGATCTTGTCGCGCGTCACTTCCTTCATCGACAGGGCGACGGCGCTGAACCAGCCGCCGATGATCATGTCGACGTTGTCCTGCTCCATCGCACGCTTGGCGGCGCTGACGCCGTCCTCGGGGGACCCCTTGTCGTCGTAGGTCAGCAGCTCGATCTTGCGGCCGCCGGCGACGCCGCCCTTGGCGTTGATGACCGCCGCCATCGCCTGCGCGCCTTCCAGGCCGAGCTGGCCTTCGAAGGCGCCGGTGCCGCTCATCGGGCCGATGAGGGCAATGCGGACCGGGGGCTGCTGCGCCTGAGCGCCGGTGGTGCCGGCGACGGGAATGGCGAGGGCCAGGGCCGCCGCGGCGGCAAGGAGAGTGCGCCTACCGAACATGGGGTTCCTCCGTGGGTTGGTCGTCTTTTGGTTGGCCGTCTTTTGCCCGGCCGGCTTTTGATTTCCCCTTGGTCCCGGCGGGTGGTGCGCGCCGGCAAAGGATCGTCAGGCGGTTTTCAGGTAGCGCTTCTGCAGTTCCTCGATCTGCGGGAAGCCGATGAAGTCGATGAAGCTGTTGTGGTCGGTCACCGGCCGCGGCAAATCGCGGGTGGAACGGCGTTCGGCCAGCGCCGCCAGATTCTCCTTCAGCGCCGAGGCGACGGTCATCAGCGGCACCAGCGCGTAGGTCGCCATGCCCGCAACCTCCTCGACCTCGTCGGCCGACAGCTTTTCCAGCCAGCCGAGAAGCTGCAGCGACAGCGGCACGCCGACGGCCTCGCGCATGGCGCGCAAGCCCTCGATGTCCTTGAAGCACTTGCTGATCGGCTGGATCATGTCGGCGCCGGCGGCGACATAGGCGCGGCCGCGCTCCATGGCGGCTGCCGGATCGACCACGTCGGTGCGGGCGATGATCAGCATGTTGGGATCGCGCCGGGCCTCCACCGCCGCCTGGATCTTGGCGACGCCCTCGTCCATCGGGATCACCTCGACCCCGCCGACGCAGATCGGGCAGCGCTTGGGCGCCACCTGATCCTCCATGATGACGGCGGAGACGCCCGACGCCTCGAACTCGCGGATCGTGCGCATCACGTTGATGGCGTTGCCGTATCCGGTGTCGATGTCGGCGATGACCGGGACATTGACCGCCGACACCACGTTGCGGACCACCGTCAGGTTTTCCGACATGGTGTAGAGTTCGGCGTCCGGCTGGCCGAGGAAGGAGGCCGAGACGCCGAAGCCGGAGGTCATCAGCGCGTCGAAACCGGCCGCCTCGATGAAGCGGGCGGACAGGGCGTCATAGGCGCCGGCCGACCAGACGGTCTTCTGGGCCAGGATGCGGTTGCGGAACTCAGGTCCCCGAGACATGCGCATGATCCTTTTGTTCGCGTTGCTGGGCCGCCTGCCGCTTCAGGAAGGGGACAAGGCCACCGGCCTCGATCATCTCGGCATCCGCCTGCGGCAGCGGCTCGAAGGGAATTTCGGTGCCTTGGGTGTGGTTGCGGACCACGCCCGCCGCCCAGTCGACCTCGATCTCGTCCCAGCGCCGGACGAAGCCGAGGATTCCGGGGCAGCTGACCTGCGGGAAGCCCATGCTGACCTCGCCGCGCCAATAGCCGGGGGAGAAGGACTCCGCGATCACCCCGGTGATGCCGAGGTGGCGCATCGCCTTCATCGGCGGGTAGTGCGGGTGGCCGTAGCCGAAATTGTCCGCGCCGACCAGCAGGTCGCCCGGCCGCACCGACTTGGCGAAATCCGGGTCGTAGGCCTGCATGGCAAGCTGCGCCAGCTCGGCCACGTCGGTGATCTTGATGTTCTTGACGCCGACGATCTGGTCGACGTCGAAATTCACCTCGTCGAAGATGAAGGCGACGCGGCCCTTCATCACCGGCATTTGAAGTGTGGCTTCGCTCATCGCCGGCCTCACAGGTAGGGGCGCGGATCGGCGATCCGGCCTTCGATGGCGGAGGCGGCGACCACCGCCGCGTTGCACAGGTAAATCTCCGAATCCGGGCTGCCCATGCGGCCGCGGACGTTCAGCGTGCCGGTCGACACCGCGCGCTGGCCCGCCGTCATCGTCGCGATGCGGCCGAAGCAGTAATCGCAGCTGGGCGAGGAGACGAAGGCCCCGGCCTCCACCAGCTTGGACACCAGCCCCTCGCGCGCCGCCGCCGCCATCAGTTCCTGGCTGGTCGGCACGATGTGGAGCGACACGCCGGTCTTCACCCGCCGGCCTTCCAGCACCTTGGCCGCTGCCCGCAGATCCTCCAGCCGGCCGGACGCGCAGGACCCGAGATAGCCGGCATTGATCTCCAGCCCGAGGAACTCGGTCAGGTTGCGGGTGTCCGCCGGGGTCGGCGGGGCGACGACGATCGGTTCCAGGTCCGACAGATCGATGTCGTGAACAGCGGAATAATGGGCATCCGGATCGCTCGACACCGGCTCCAGCTTCTTCCGCGCGCGGGGCAGGGCATAGTCGAGCCGCACCGGGTCGGGATTGACGATGGCGGTCAGCGCGCCGGTGAACATGGCGAGCCCGGTGATGGTCTGCAGCCCCTCCGTCGACATCGCCGCCACCGACGGCCCGCCAAGCTCCAGAACCTGGAAGCGGCAGGAACTCGGCCCCAGCCGGCGCACCAGATGGTGGAAGACATCGCGCGCCATCACGCCGGGCCGCAAAGACCCGCGCAGGTTCACCCGCACGGTGTCCGGCACGCGGATCGACACGGTGTCGCTGACGAAGGCCTCCATCACATTGCGGCGCAGGCCGATGGCGAGCGTGCCGAAGGTGCCGAGCTGGCTGACATGGCCGTCGAAATGGACCACGAAGGCGCCCGGCGTCGCATAGCCGACCTCGGCCGCCACCTGATGGCCGATGCCGTGCCGTTCGAACAGCGGCACATTGTTCTCCGCGCACCAGGTGCGCGTGTTGATGTGCAGCTCTTCCTCCTTGGCGGTGGCGGTCGGCACCATGTGGTCGATGAAGATGCCGAAGCGTTCCGGCTCGGCCACCCGCTCGATGCCGAAATCCTCCTTCATCGTCTTGAAATAGACGTCGGTGTAGCCGGGGAAGTCGTAGGCCAGCACGAAGTCCGGCTTCGCCTTGATGTCCTGTCCGGCGCGGACGGCGGGCAGCCCCGCCGCGCGTGCCAGGATCTTCTCGGTGATGGTGTAGCCCATGGCGTGGATGTCTCCGCTCCCGGTCCTCAGCGGCCGAGGCCGAGGGAGCCGGGATTCATCAGCCCCTGCGGATCGACGGCGCGCTTGACGCCCTCCAGCAGCGACCAGGTTTCGGGGGTCATGATCTCGCGGAACGGATAGTCGCGGGCGACCTGCCAGCTGACGCCGCCCAGGCTGCAGTACAGCTCCTGCGTCGCGCGGCGCAGTTCCGCAACCGCGTTGCGCGCCGCCGGGTTGGCCGGACGGTCGCGCCAGGGCTTGACCACCTCGTCGCCCAGGCTGGCGGCGTGCAGCGGCGTGATCTCGTCGGTCCAGTAGAAGGCCGGTTCCAGGAAGAAGTCGTTGCCGACCGTCATGGTCATCACCGAATAGATGATGCCGTGCTGCTCCATGAAGCCGCGCTTCTCCGCGAAGAAGGCGTCGTTGGCGGCGACCACCTTGTCGGCGTCGCCCAGCGGGAAGATGGCGTGGATCGGGACCCAGCGCTGGCCCTCGCGTCCCAGCATGCCGCGCACCGGCCCGAAGGGCTTGGAGCGCATGACCTTCGGCACGCTGTTCTCGATCTCCTTGCCGTGGCGGGTGCCGATGGCGCGCACCGTCTGCATCGCCTCGCGCAGCTGGGTTTCGCTGCGTCCCTCCACCACCAGATGGAGGGTGAAGTTGTGGTCCTTGAGGAAGGCGGTGCCGGCGGTGGCGACGCTCAGCGCTTCCTTGGCGCCTTGGAACAGCGACTTGCCGGCCTTCGCCACGTTGCCCAGAGTCTTCAGCCCGTCCGACAGCTTGTTGACGCTGGCCGAATGCTCGACCTTGGTGCGGTCGATGCCGAAGCCTTCCGAGACGCAGCGCGCCCGCGCCATCTCCACCTGCGCGGCGGCCATCGCCTGCATGGTGGTGAAGCCGAAGGACAGGAAATCGGTGTGCTCCGGCCGGCGGTGGAGCCGCAGAGTCGCCGCCACCTTGAAGCCCATGGCGCCGTTGTCGCCGAGGAACAGGCCGGTCAGGTCGGGGCCGCCCGACCGGGTGAAGGGCTTGGTGCCGACGCGCCCGCCCGACCCGGTGGTGACGACGCGCCCGTCGGCCAGCACCACGGTGACGCCCAGCACGCTCTCCGCCACGGTGCCGTGCAGGGCGGAGCCGAAGAAGGCGCTGTTCTGCGACAGGGCGCCGCCGATGGTGGCGTTGATGCCCGACAGCGGTCCCCAATAGCCGGTGCGCAGGCCGGTTCCCTCCAGCGCCTCGTTCAGCGCGGCCCAGGTGCAGCCGGTCTCCACCGTGACGTAAAGGCTGTCGGTGTTCAGGTCGAGGATGCGGTTCAGCCGGCGGCTGTCGATGACGACCGAGTTCGGGCCTTCGGGCAGATAGCCCTTGGTGTAGGACATGCCGCCGCCGCGCGGCACCACCGCCACACCGGCGTCATGGGCGGCGCGCACGGTGGCGGCGACCGCGTCGCGGTCGCGCGGCAGGGCGATGGCAAGCGGCGGGATGCCCGGCTGCCAGAACACGTCGTTGGCGTAGAAGTTGCGGCTCTTCTCGTCATCCAGCAGGCCGTCGGGCCCAAGCGCCGTGCGCAGGGTGTCGATCAGTGTGGCCGGGCCGTCGAGGGCGGCAATGCTCATGGGATGTCCCTTTCGGGTAGGGTCGGGCTGAATGTGATCAGGCCGCGAGCGGCTCGAACCGGAAATTCTCGGCCGTCCGGCGCACATAGCCGGTGTGGGGGGCGCCGAAATGGGCGGGGAAGACCAGGGCGCCGCGGTCGGCGGCATGGTCCAGCAGCCGGCGGCGGGTTGCCACCGCCTGCGCCTGATCCTCGCAGAAACGGCTGTTCCAGTCGGGGCGCGCAACCTGCATCGGCTGGTGCAGACAGTCGCCGGTGAAGTAGGCGGCGTGCCGGTCGGACTCCAGCCGGACGAACATCTGGCCGGCGGTGTGGCCGGGCGCCAGTTCCACCGACAGGCCGTCGAGAATGCTGTCGCCGTCCTCGATCAACTCCACCTGTCCGGCTTCCCAGACCGGCAGCACGCTGTCCTCCATCACTGGGCCGTTGCCCGGCATGCCGACCAGCCCGCCCTCTGGGCTGCGCCAGTGCTTGAACTCCTGCGCGCCGTAGATGTAGCGGGCATTGGGGAAGGTCGGGACCCAGCGCCCGTCGACCAGCTGGGTGTTCCAGCCGACATGGTCGATGTGCAGATGGGTGTTGATGACCAGAGTCACGTCCTCCGGCTGAACGCCCGCTGCCGCGAGGTTGCGCAGATAGGGCTTGTCCAGCATGTGGAAGCGCTCGAAGCCCGGCGTGTGGCGCTCCTTGTGGTTGCCGCAGCCGGTATCGACCAGGATCACATGACGGTCGGTGCGGATCAGCCAGCTGTGCATGCTCGACATCAGGCGCCGCGACGCCGGATCGAGGAAATTCGGTTCAGCCAGTTCGGGGTTCCGGGTCAGGATCGCCTCGTCATAGGCCGGAAACAGGAAGCCTGGGTCGAAACCCGGCGTCAGCATTTCCTCGATCCGCGTGACCGTGAACGCCCCCAGGGCGATGGTGTGCATTGTCCTCCCCTCGTGCAGGAAGCCGGCGGCCGGTCCGGAAAAGCGAGGGACGACGGCGGGCCGGAGCATGGGGCGCCTGCCATTCGCGACGGCGATGGGGCGCGCTTGTTCTGTTTGTTTGGCAAGGAAACCATTTGCACCTGATCGTGTCAACAGGCAAAAATGGTGTCACTGTTTGACACGGACGGCGGACTGCGTCAGGGATGGTGGAAAGGGGTTGCGCAAGTCGGCGCAGGCCTTCAATGCTAGCCAGCGCGCTGCTACCGCGACGGGATGAGGGCGGTTCAGCCACCCTCCGTCGGCTGTGCCGGGCAGCAGGGCTTCCGCCTGGACTCGAGATGCGGGACATCCATAAGGGACTTGGACGTATGGACACCGAACAGGACGACAACCAGGGCACGGAAAAGAATGGTCTCAGCGTCCGCGCGGTATCGCGGGCCTTGGCCGTGCTGCGCAGCTTCTATCAGGAAGGCCCGACCCTGACCCTGACGGAGGTCGCGAGCGCCGCGAAGCTCGACAAGGGGACGGCGCGGCGCATCCTTCTGACGCTGGTGCAGGACGGCTTCGTTGCCTTCGAACCGCAGAGCCAGAAATACAGCCTGGGTCTGGAGATCCTGAAGCTGGCGGGGGCGGTGCCGGAACGCCGCGACCTGCGCCAGATCGCCTCCACCATCCTGTCGCGGCTGGCGAAATCCACCGGCAGCACAGTGTTCCTGTCGGTCTATCATGACGGATCGGCGGTCTGCCTCGACCAGTTCCACAGCGACCGCTCGGTGGAGGTGCGCTGGTGGATCGTCGGCGGGCAACTGCCGATGAATTGCGGGGCGGCGCCGCGCGTGCTGCTGGCCTATCTGCCGGAGGCGGAGGTCGCCCGCGTGCTGGCGCGCGGAACCACGCGCCTCACCCCCCACACCACCACCGACCCGCGCCAGCTGGCGAAGGAGTTGGAGGAGGTGCGCGAGCGCGGCTGGTCGGTGGCGGTCGACGACGTGATCGAGGGACTGGCCGCCATCGCCATGCCGCTGTTCGATCCCGACGGCCGGCTGGTGGCCGCGGTCAGCCTGACCGGCCTGACCCCCCACATCATCCGCAACGGCCAGCCCAATTTCCTGGACGAGACGCGCGAGGCCGTGCGGGAGATCTCGGCCAACCTCTATTCCCTGTCGGCCCCGCCGCTGCACCGCGCCGCCCGCGCCCAGTCCGCCATCGGCGGATAAGCCAGAGCCCGCGACAGGCGGCTGAGGCGGGGCGGCCACGGTGTCGTTCTATGACACCGGGTGTGGATTCGCGGTTGTCAGCTCTCCGGTGAGGAAGGCGGCGTAGCAGCCGATGGTCTCCCGCACCGCCTCGTCACCTTGGCCGGGATACCAGACGGTGGCAGGGGTCGGCATGACCTCCGTGCCGGCCGGGGCGAGTGTCCGCGCCTCCGCCAGCCCCTCGACCAGCATGTCGGCCGGGCCGGCGCAGATCAGGGCCGGACGGGTCAGCCGCACCAGTGCGGCCCGCGTGTCGTAGCGGAAGGCGGCGCGGTAGGAGCGGTCGTAATGGCCGCCGCTCGCCAGCAGGCCCATGGTCCAGTCATGCAGCACCGCCGAGGCGGGGACGCCGATGGCGCGGGCGGCGGCGCGCTCCTGCCGGTACCACGGCCAGAACAGGAACATGTCGCGCCGCATGTTCCAGGCCTGGAGCAGATGCAGCCCCCAGCGGTCGGCGGCCAGCGGCGGGAAATAATGGTCGAGGATGTCGGCGCTGAAGTCGGCGGGGATCAGCACCGGCGCTTCCAGCACGGCACGGCCGACCCGGTCGGGATGGCGCACGGTCAGGTCCAGCGCCACCAAGGCACCGGTGTGGGTTCCCCACAGGTCGAAGCTTTCCAGACCAAGCGCGTCGGCCAGCGCCAGCATGTCGTCGGCCAGCACGCCGATGTCCACCGCGCGCTCCGGCTTGTCGGAGTCGCCATTGCCGAGATAGTCGGGGGCGATGACCTCGCGTTCCGGCGCCAGCCCATGCAGCAGCGGCAGCAGCGGCGCGGACGATCCCGGCGCCGACTGGAAGGCCAGCAGCGGCCGGCCACGCCCGGCGCGGCGCAGATGGACCCGGCCGGCGGGCGTGTCGGCGTAGTCGTGCCAGACCCGCAGCGGGTCGGTGAAGGGCCGCGTCGGCGGCGGCGGCCCGGCGGGCTTTCGGCCGGCGCCCATCGGCGCGAGATGAGCGGCGACCTCTTCCAGACCGTCGACCCGAACCGCCCCGCCGGCGGAGTCGGACTTGCTCCGCATGGCGTCCAGACAGATGGACCACAGCGCCTCATAGCGCGCCGGTGCTCCTGCGGCGCTGCGCAGCATCGCGTCCAGTTCGGCGGGGGTGGGCAGGGGGGAGCCGGCTTTGGCCGGATGGCTGGCGTCGCGCGGTTCCAGCACATGGGCGTCACGCAGATGCGCCCACAGCACCGCCAGATGGGTTCCATCGGCGCGGGGCGCCAGCGGGGCGGGACGCAGCCCGCGCTCGCTCCATCCCTCCGCCCCGGCGGCATTGACCAGAAGCAGCCCGTCCTGCCGCCACCCGGCCTCGGGCAACGCACGCGCCAGCGGCGCCGCAAGGTCGAAGGCGAGCAGCGGACAGGCGGGCAGCCCGAGCCGGCCGGCGGCCTCGGCGATCAGGCGGGCCAGCCCGGCGATGTCCTCCGCCCAGCAGGTGACGGACCCGCCTGTTCCCGGAAGATCGAGCGCGGTGATCGTCCAACCGGGCAGGGCGCTTGCCAGCCTGTCGGCGCACACCGACGCCGCTTCGATCAGGCCGGGCAGGACCAGCAGATCCGGCCCCGAGCCGCTGCGCCAGACGCGCATCTGTCCATCGGCAAGGGTCACGTAATGGGGTGTCGACATCGGTTTCCTCCCGATCGGCCGGCGTCTTGCGCCTGCTCTTTGGTGAAGTGCGGAATTGGGGATGAGTGCGCAAAGCGTCTGTTCCGCGCGTGGCGGGCACAATGTTCGCTGCGCTGATGGTGCCACTGTTTGACACTCAGTTCATAGAATGACATAGTTCCTGCGACACCGACAAGGGCGGTGCGACAAGGGCGGTGCCCGCGGACATGCGACGAACCGCGACCGCGACACCTGAACCCGCCATACATTCCAATAAGATCGTCAGGGAGGAAGGGCATGGCCTGGCCGGACGGAATCGGCGTTCCCAAACGGCGCGAACTGCTTTTCGGCACGCGCCTCGTACCATGCTACAGCGAGCGTCCAGCCACCATCGACGCCATGCTCCGCGCCGCCGTCGCCCGCCGGCCGGATGGCGAGGCGCTGGTGGATGGGGAGCGGCGCTACAGCTATGGGCAACTGGATGCGCTGGTGACGCGCGCCGCCGCGGCCCTGCTGGCGCAAGGCGCCCGGCCGGGCGACCGCATGGCGCTGGTGCTCAGCAACCGCGCGGAGTTCCTGATCGCCCTGCTGGCGGCGGCGCGCGCCGGCATCGTCGCGGTGCCGGTCAGCGCGCGGGAACAGCGGCCGGGCATCGCCGGCATCCTGAACGACTGCGGCGCCTCGATTCTGATCCATGACGCAGCGCTTGCCGACCGCATGCCCGACGCCGCAGAGGTGCCGTCGCTCGTCTCGCGCTTCTCGGCCGGCGGGGCGGCGGACGGCTGCCGCCTCTTCGAAGAGTTGCTGGAAACGGACGCCCCGCTTCCGGACTCCGCGGCCTCACAGCGGGAGGAGGACACCGCCGTCATCCTCTACACCTCCGGCACCACCGGCAAGCCGAAGGGTGCGCTGCTGGCCCATGTGAACATCATCCACTCCGCCATGCATTTCGAGGAATGCTGGGACTATCGCGAGGGCGAGCGGGCGGTGCTGGCGGTTCCGGCCTCGCATGTCACCGGGCTGGTCGCCGTCGTCATGGCGATGATCCGCGTCGCCGGCTGCACCGTGATGATGCCGGCCTTCGACGTCGCCGGTTTCCTGGATCTGGCGAGCCGGGAGCGCATGACCACCACCGTGCTGGTGCCGGCCATGTACAATCTCTGCCTGCTTCGCGCCGATTTCAGCCGGTACGACCTGTCATCCTGGCGGATCGGCGGTTTCGGCGGCGCGCCGATGCCGGAAGCGACGGTGGAGGCGATGGCGGAACGTCTGCCCGACCTGCATCTGCTGAACGCCTACGGCTCCACCGAATGCGCCACCATCATCAGCGTGGTCCCCATCGGCCACACCCGCGCCTGCCTGGACTCCGTCGGCATGTGCGTGCCCTGCGGCGACCTGCGCATCATCGACGAACAGGGCCGCGAATGTCCGCCGGGGGTGAGCGGCGAGGTCTGGATCCGTGGACCGATGACGATCCGCGGCTATTGGAACCGCGAGGATGCCACCCGCGACAGCTTCGTCGACGGCTATTGGCGCTCCGGCGACATCGGCGCGCTGGACGAGCAGGGCTATCTGCGGCTCTACGACCGCAAGAACGACGTCATCAACCGCGGCGGCCACAAGATCTACAGCGTTGAGGTCGAGAACCTGCTGGTCCGCCATGCCGACGTGGTCGAGGCGGCGGTGGTCGCCCATCCCGACCCGGTGCTGGGCGAGAAGATCCATGTCTTCGTGATTTCCAAGTCCGGCAGCCTGACCGCCGACGACGTGCGCGACTTCTGCCGCGCCAATCTCGCCGAATACAAGGTGCCCGATTACGTTACCCTGCTGGGCGACGCGCTGCCGCGCAACGCCAACGGCAAGGTGACCAAGCGGGTGCTGCGCGATCAGGTGACGACCGCTTAAGTCCGCCTCAGCCCCACCGCCGCCTCGACGAAGGCGATCAACTGCTCGGCATAGAGGTCGGGCGTGATGCCGCGGCGGCGGTGCTTGGCGCGTTTGACGTACCAGTCCTGCAGCATCGGCTTGATGAGCGCGGCGGCCATCGTCACGTCCGGCACCGCGAAGAGGCCGCGGGCGACGCCGTCGGCCAGCGCGTCGGCGATCATGCCCTCCGTCATCATCTCGCTGGTGACGGCAAGGTCGCGGCCCTCCTTGGGGAAGGCCTTCGCCTCCATATAGGCGAAGACGAACCAGGGATGCATGGTCTCGGTCAGGAACAGGTGGGTGCGCAGCAGCCAGCGCAGCCGGCCGGCGGGGTCGTTCGCCAGCCCGTCGGGCGGGCGGCCCAGCACCTCCTCCACCACGCCGACGACCTGGCCCAGGATCATCATCAGCAGCGTGTCCTTGCTGTCGAAATAGGCGTAGAGCGCGCCCATGCTCAGCCCCGACTGTTCGGTCAGGTCGCGCAGGCTGGTGGAGTGGAAGCCCTTGCGGTTCGCCAGGGTCAGGGTGGTTTCGACGATGCGCGCGAGGTTTGCGATGGCGACCGCCGGCTTCTTCACCCGGATGGTCGCGGCATGCCGCTCCAGGATGCGCGCGCACAGCGCCTCCATCGACAGATCGTGCCGTGCCTGGAAATCCCGCAAGCTGCTCATACCGGCTGTCCTATCGTTTGCGACGCTGATCGTTCTTGCACAAGATCGGCGGCAGGGATATAAAGCGAGCGCTCGCTCGATTTTTCAAGAGTGCTGAACGGGGCCGTGCCTCGCCGCCTCGCCAAACGATCCCGACCAAGGGAGGATGCATGAGCGTCACCATCGATTTGACCGGCAAGACTGCGCTGGTCACCGGCGCCTCCAGCGGTCTCGGCCGCCATTTCGCCGGTGTTCTGGCCAAGGCGGGCGCCCGCGTGGCGCTGGCCGCGCGGCGGACCGACGCGCTGGCCGAAACCCGCGCCGCCATCGAAGCCGCCGGGGGCAGCGCCGTCGTCGTTGCCATGGACGTGACCGACCCGGCCTCCGTCACCGCCGCGGTGGGGGAGGCATGGGGGGCGCTGGGCCGCATCGACATCCTCGTCAACAATGCCGGCGTCACCGCCACGCGCCCCTTCCTCGACATGAGCGAGGAGGAGTGGGACCGGGTGGTCGACACCAACCTGACCGGCTGCGCCCGCGTGGCGCGCGCGGTGGCGCAGCGCATGCGCGATGACAAGCAGGGCGGGGCCATCGTCAACATCGCTTCCATCCTCGGCATGCGGGTGGCGGGGCAGGTCTCGTCCTACATCGCCGCCAAGGGCGGGCTGGTGCATCTGACCAAGGCGATGGCGCTGGAACTGGCGCGCCACAACATCCGAGTCAATGCGCTCTGCCCCGGCTATGTCGAAACCGAACTGAACGCCGACTTCTTCGCCAGCGATGCCGGCAAGGCGCTGGTCAAGCGCATCCCGCAGCGCCGGCTCGGCCGGCTGGCCGATCTGGACGGGCCGCTGCTTCTGCTGGCGTCCGATGCCGGCGCCTACATGACCGGATCGGTGCTGGCCGTCGACGGCGGCCATCTGGTCTCCTCGCTTTAAAAGAAAAGGAGCGGTTCCATGGACTTCACCCTTCCACCGGAGCTGGAAGACTATCGCCGCCGCGTCCGCGCCTTCGTCGAGCAGGAGATCCTTCCCGTCGAGGCCGACCGCGCCAATTGGGACGAGCACGAGAACATCGCCGACGCTCCATTGGCGGCCCTGCGCGCCAAGGTGAAGGCGGCCGGGCTGTGGACCCTGCAACTGCCGAAGGAGGTCGGCGGCCACGGATTGCCGATGGTCGGCGTCGCCGCCTGCTACGAGGAGATGAACCGCTCCATCTTCGGGCCGGTCTGCTTCAACGCCGCCGCCCCCGACGACGGCAACATGCGGCTCCTGAGCATGGTCGGCACCGCGGCCCAGAAGGAGCGCTGGCTCGCCCCCATCGTCGAGGGGCGGGTGCGCAGCGCCTTCGCCATGACCGAACCGCATCCGGGTGGCGGCTCCGACCCGTCGATGATGAAGACGCGGGCGGAGCGCAAGGGCGACCGCTGGGTGGTGACGGGGCGCAAATGGTTCATCACCGGGGCCGACGCGGCGCAGCACTTCATCCTGATGGCGCGCACGTCCGACGACCCGCGCAAGGGGCTGACCGCCTTCCTGTTCGACAAGGACCAGCCCGGCTGGCGCATCGAGCGCCGCATCCCGATCATGGGACCGGAGGAACATGGCGGCCACTGCGAACTGATCTTCGACGGGCTGGAGATTCCGGACGAAAACGTGCTGATGAAGGTCGGCGACGGGCTGAAGGCCACGCAGATCCGGCTGGGTCCGGCGCGGCTGACCCATTGCATGCGCTGGACCGGCCTTGCCAAGCGCTGCCTGGAGATCGCCGGCGCCTACGTGAAGGAGCGCGAAAGCTTCGGGATTCCGCTGGCCGAGCATGAAGGCGTGCAGTGGATGCTGGGCGAGACTGCGATGCAGATCGAGATCGGCCGGCTGCTGACCATGAAGGCGGCGCATGCGCTGGACAGCGGCAGCTTCGCCCGCAAGGAGGTGTCGATGGCCAAGGTCCAGGTCGCCGACACGCTGTTCAAGGCGGCGGACACGGCGATCCAGCTTTGCGGCGCGCGCGGATATTCCAAGGACACGGTGCTGGAGTGGATCTACCGCTACGCCCGGCAGGCCAAGCTGGTCGACGGCGCGTCGGAGGTCCACAAGATGGTGCTGAGCCGCAGCTACCTCGCCGAGGGCGACGATTTCTGGGGCTGGCGGTGAGCGGCGCTCCAGAGTCCACCGGCGGATTGGAGCCCGCCCGGAAAGCGGCGCTGGAGTCCTGGCTGGCGGGTCAGGCGGAAGCGCGGGCGGTCTCCGTCATTGACGAGGGGCGGCTCAGCGGTGGCGCCATCTCGCTCAACCTCGCGGTCACGCTGGAGATCGACGGCGGGCCGTTGTCCGGCCGCCACCCTTGCGTGCTGCGCACCGGGTCTGCCTCCGGTGTTTCGGCCAGCCTGGGCAAGGCGGAGGAGGCTGCGGTCCTGCGCGCCGTCTTCGCCGCCGGCGCCATGGTGCCGGAACCGCTGTTCGTCGGCGCCGATCCGGCGATGCTGGGCGCGCCCTTCTACATCATGCGCCGCGCGGCCGGCATCGCCGCCGGCTTCCGCATGGTCAAGAGCGAGGAGCCGCGGCGCGATCTGGCCCGTGAACTTGGCCGGCAGCTCGGCCTGATCCACCGGGTGCGGCCGGGAACTGCGGGGCTGGAGTTCCTGGTGCTGCCCGAACCGACGGCTGGCCTGCAGGCGGCGGCCGATTTCCGCCGCTGGGCCGGGCGCTATGCCGCCAGCGATCCGGTTCTGGCCTATGGTCTGCGCTGGCTGGAACGGAACGCGCCGCCGGCCGGCGATCTGGTGCTGTGCCATCGCGACTACCGCACCGGCAACTACATGGTCGATGGGGACAGGCTGACCGCGATCATCGACTGGGAGTTCGCGGGCTGGTCCGATCCGATGGAGGATCTCGGCTGGTTCTGCGCCGCGTGCTGGCGCTTCGGCCGCAACGACCGCGAGGCCGGCGGCATCGCCGACCGTGCCGATTTCTATGCCGGCTACGAGGAGACCGCCGGGCGGCGGGTGGATGCGGACGCCGTCGCCTATTGGGAAGCCGCGGCCTGCATGCGCTGGGCGGTCATCGCCATCCAGCAGGCGCAGCGCCACATCTCCGGTACCGAACCGTCGCTGGAACTGGCGCTGACCGGCCGGATGTTGCCGGAGATCGAAATGGATCTGCTGCGCCACCTCGACCGTGTCGGCGGCTTCCCCATGAACGGAGGTGGAGCATGATCAACGACGATCCCGACGCCCGCGATCTGGTCGCCATCGCGCTCCGCAGCTTCCGCGATGCGATCCTGCCGGTGGTGCCGGCCGACCAGCGCTTCACCGCGCTGATGATCGCCAACGCGCTGGGGGTGGCCGAGCGGGAGCTGGCGGCCGGCAGCGTGGCCGAACCAGCCCTGGCCGCCGCCGTCGGCGGCCTGCTGGGCGAGAACGGCGACCTTCCGGATTTGCTGCCGAGGCTCTGCGCCGCCATCGACGCCGGACGCTTCGACGCGCCCGACCGGCAGACGGCCTTGCGGGCGGTGCTGAAGGACATCACGCGGGCAAGGCTGGCGCTGAGCAATCCCAAGCGTTTGGCCGCCGAAGGACGGGACGCCGGCCGATGAGCCTGTTTCAACCGCTGTCCGGCACGGTCGCGCGCCGCCGCCTCTACCTGCTTCGCCACGGCCATGTCGCCTACTATGACGCCGCCGGCCAGCCGCTGAACCCGAAACTGGCCGCCCTGACCGACCGGGGGCGGGCGGAGGCGCAGGCGGCCGGCGCCCTGCTGGCCGGGGTGCCGCTCGACCGCGTGCTGTGTTCCGGGCTTGCCCGCACGCGGCAGACGGCCGAACCGGTCGCCGCGCCGCATGGTCTGCCGGTGGAGGATCATCCCGATTTCCTGGAAATCCGCGCCGGCCGACTGTCGGGTGTGCCGAAGGAGCAGCGTGAGGCGGCTTACGTCTATGGCTTCGAGGCGGCGACCGAGGACGGGCGCTTCGCCGGCGGCGACGGCTTCGCCGCCGTGCGCGACCGGGTGGTGTCGGCCGTCGAGGCGCTGGTGCGGCAACCGGGCTGGACCCATCTGGCGCTGGTCGCCCATGACGGCGTCAACCGCATGCTGCTGTCCTGGGCCTGCGGCGCCGGCCTGTCGGCCCTGTCGGCGTTCGAGCAGGATTATGGCTGCATCAACATCATCGACGTCGACGTGACGGCCGGCCGGGTGGTCCGCCGCCTGATCCGCGCGGTGAACGTGACGCCCGGCAACCCGGCGAAGATCGGCCTGCACCGCAGCAGCCTGGAGGAGGCGTTCGGGCCGCTGCTGAATCTGGATTGATGGGCTATTTTCCGGCGCCGTCGATGCGCCGCCGCCAGACCGGTTCCGACAATCGCTCGATCAGGAAATCGGCAAGCACGCCGACTTTGGCCGGTCGTGTTCGGGCCGACGGCGTGATGAAGTAGAGGCCGCCCTTCGGCAGCGACCAGTCGGTCAGGATGGCGGTCAGCCGTCCCGTTGCCAGATGCTCGGCCGCCATGAATTCCGGCAGTTCGGCGATGGCCAGCCCCTCCAGCAGCATCGGCACCAGCGCGTCGGCGTTGGTGACTCGCAGCGGGCCGGATGGGGTGACGCTTTCCTCCTCGCCGGCGCTGTTGGTGAAGTGCCAGATGTCCTGCCGCCGGCGGTAGGGATAGCCCAGGCAATGGTGGCCATTCAGCTCGCGGGGATGCCGCGGCTCGCCATGGCGGGCGAGATAGCCGGGGGCGGCGAGCACCACCGGCGACACCCCGCACAGCCGCCGCGCCACCAGCGAGCTGTCCGGCAGCACCGCGATGCGCAGCGCGGCGTCGAAGCCGTCCCCCACCAGATCGACGGTGGCGTCGCTCAGGTGCAGGTCGATGGAGATCTCCGGATAGAGGCGGAAAAAGTCCGGCAGCAGCGGCGCCACCCAGCGCAGCCCGAACGACATCGGGACCGCGAAACGGATCAGGCCGCGCGGGCGGCTGGACATCTCGCGCACCGCATTCTCCGCCGCTTCCGCCTCGTCATAGAGGCGGGTCGCGCGCTCGGCCAGGGAGTGGCCGAAATCGGTCAGGGCCAGCCGGCGCGAGGTGCGGTTGAACAGCCGGGCTCCCAACCGTTCCTCCAGTCGGCTGACCGCGCGCGACACGGTGGCGACCGACACCCCCATCGCGCGGGCGGCACCGGCGAAGGAGCGCTCCTCCACCACCTTGGCGAACATCGCCAGCCCTTCGAAATCCGGCAGCTTCGACATCGCCAATCCCGCCCAATTCTGCAACGATGGTTTTCAACCGTTTCTATTTCGATATGGGTCTGCCGTCGATAGCTTTGTCTCCAGAAGATGACCCATTCCCAAGGAGACTTCAGATGTCACGCAAGCTTGACGGCAAGATCGCCCTCGTCACCGGCGCCAACAGCGGCATCGGCCTCGCCGCGGCCAAGCGCTTTGCCGCCGAAGGCGCCACCGTCTATCTCACCGGCCGCCGCAAGGGCGAACTGGAGGCCGCGGTCGCGGCGATCGTTGCGGCCGGCGGCAAAGCGACGGGGGTGCAGGCGGACTCCTCCAATCTCGCCGATCTCGACCGGCTCTATGCGCAAATCAAGAGCGAGGCGGGCCGGCTCGACGTGCTGTACGCCAATGCCGGCGGCGGCGGCATGCTGCCGCTGGGCGACATCACGGAGGAACAGTTTGACGACACCTTCAACCGCAATGTGAAGGGCGTGCTGTTCACCGTGCAGAAGGCGCTGCCGCTGCTCGGCCGCGGCGCGTCGGTGATCCTCGCCGGCTCCACCGCCGGCAGCATGGGCACGGCGGCCTTCAGCGTCTACAGCGCCAGCAAGGCGGCGGTGCGCAACTTCGCCCGCAGCTGGATCCTCGACCTGAAGGACCGCGGCATCCGCATCAACACGCTCAGCCCCGGTCCGGTCCGCACGCCGGGTCTGGTCGAACTGGCCGGTCCGGATGCGGCGCAGCAGCAGGGGCTGGTGGACTATCTGGCCGCCCAGGTGCCGCTGGGCCGTGTCGGCGACCCGGACGAAATCGCCAAGGCCGCCGTCTTCCTGGCGTCGGACGACAGCAGCTTCATCAACGGCGTCGAGCTGTTCGCCGACGGCGGCATGGCCCAGGTCTGACGGGCTTTTCCGGCCGGCAGCCTCTGCATCCGAGTATCGGTTGGCCCCCTTTGCGGCTGCGTTGTGAAACGCCGCTGCAAGGGGGGCCGCGTCATGTCCGCCGGTCATTCATATAGTTCTATATAGAACTAGTTGACCAACGCATCCATATGCGACAGGATGGCTGTGGGAGGATCTCGATGCCACAGCATAATTCCGCGTCAATGACCGACCGGCGCCTGCCGGCCTATCTGCAGCTGCGCGACGCGCTGGCCACCCGGGTGGCGCGCGGCGAATGGGGGCCCGATACTGCGCTGCCGTCGGAAAACCAGCTGACGGCCGAGACCGGGCTGTCGGTCGGCACGGTACGTAAGGCGATCCAGACTCTGGTCGACGAAGGGCTGCTCGAACGGCGCCAGGGGTCCGGCACCTATCTGCGCAAGCGCGCCTTCAACGCCTCGCTGTTCCGTTTCTTCGCGGTCCAGTCCGCCGATGGCGAAGCGACGATCCCGTCAAGCCGCATCATCGCGCGCACGGCCGCCACTGCCCCGGCCGCCGTCGCCAAAATTCTCGGCACGGCAGACTGCATCCGCCTCGACCGCCTGCGCGGCCAGTCCGACGCCCTGCTGCTGTCGGAGGAGATCTGGCTGCCGCGCGCCCGCTTCGACGGCATCGTGAAACTGGACGAGTCCCAGTTCGGGCCGCTGCTCTATCCACTCTATCACGAGCGCTTCAACGTCTTCATCGCCAGCGCCGTCGATGACGTGAGTTTCGCGGCGGCCTCCGCCAAGGTCGCGGCCCGGCTGGGCCTTGCCGAGGGGGCGCCCACGGCGGTTATCGAACGCACCGCCTACACCGTGGACGGCACCGCGGTCGAATGGCGCATCGCCCAGGGCCCCGCCGAGCGCTTCCGCTACCGCAGCCGCCTGAGCTGACCCGCGGCGCCGGACCCGGTTTCCGGCGCGCTCCTTCCTTGCGGCCTTCCCAAACCCTCCCCTTCGCGGCGGAGGCCGCCCCCCTATTGCCTGTACGGATCGACCGATGACCGCACTCCCCCCGATCAGGGGCATCGACACGCATGCCCATATTTTCCGCCCCGACCTGCCGATGGCCGCCGGCCGGCGCTACAGCCCGGACTATGCGGCGGAGTTGTCGGACTGGTTCGCGCTGCAGGATCGGGCCGGGTTCAGCCATGGCGTGCTGATCCAGCCCAGCTTCCTCGGCACCGACAACAGCCTGATCGAAGCCGCTCTGCGCGCCCATCCCGAACGGCTGCGCGCGGTCGCCGTTGTCGATCCCGGCGTGACGGAGGAGGAACTGGACCGGCTCGGCGCCCTCGGCTTCGTCGGTGCGCGCCTGAATCTCGTCGGGCGCGAACTGGAGGATTACGCGGCGGCACCCTGGCAGGAGTTCTTCCGCCGTTTGGCATCCCGCCGCTGGCAAATCGAGATCCAGCGCCGCTTCGACGACCTCGCGGAGGTGGTGCCGGCCATCGCCGATTCCGGCGTCACCGTGGTGATCGACCATTTCGGCCTGCCGCAGGGCGGCGTCGATCCGGCGAACCGCAGCCATGCCGAATTCCTCGATGTGCTGCGCCGGACGCCGGCCGTCTGGGTCAAGCTCTCCGCCCCCTACCGCGCCGGGCTGACGCCCGACCTCGCGGCACGCAGCCTCGACCTGCTGCGCGAGGCCTGCGGCGGCTCCGACCGCTTCGTCTGGGGCAGCGACTGGCCCCACACCCAGCATGAGGCCGAGACCGGCTATGCCGCGGAAGTGACCCGGCTGCATGCGCTGATCCCCGATCCGGCGGAGCAGGCGCAAATCCTGGTCCGGAATCCGGCAACGCTTTTTCAATTCGCCTGAAATACAGAAACTGGGAGGAAATCGATGACCCTCGTCATCGTGCTGGCCATCGCCCTGGCCGTCGTTCTGGGCTATGTCACCAAGATCAACATCGGCCTGTTCGCCATCGCCTTCGCCTATATCCTCGGCTGTTTCGGGCTTGGGCTGAAGCCGGGCGCCGTCATCGACATGTGGCCGTTGAAGATCTTCTTCGTCATCTTCTCGGTCTGCCTGTTCTACAGCTTCGCCCTGGTCAACGGCACGCTGGAAAAGCTGGCCGAGCATATGCTGTACCGCTGCCGCAACGTGCCGTGGGTGCTGCCCTACGCCATCCTGGTGACGGCGACGCTGATCGCGGCGATGGGCGCCGGCTATTACACCGTGCTGGCCTTCATGGCGCCGATCACGCTGCTGATGTGCCGGCGGACCGGGCTGGACATGGTGCTGGGGGCGATGGGCGCCAATTACGGCGCGCTGGCCGGCGCCAATTTCATGTCGAGCCAGAGCGGCATCATCTTCCGCGGCCTGATGACGGCGAACGGCACCAGCGACGCCGATGCCTTCCTCTACAGCGGGGTCATCTTCGCGGCGACGCTGATCATCCCGTTCTTCGTCATCACGGCGATGCTGTTCCTGTTCGGCAACCACCGCAGCCTGAACGCCTCGCTCGCCGACACCGGCCGGCCGGAGCCGCTCGACGGGCGCCAGCGCGTGACGCTGACCTTGACGCTGACGATGATGGCGCTGGTCCTGCTCGGCCCGGTGCTGCATCTGGCGATGCCCGGCAACGCCACGGTGGCCTATCTCAATTCGAAGATCGACATCGGCCTGATCGCCGGCGTCTTCTCCGTCATCGCGCTGCTGCTGAAGCTCGGCGACGAGCGCAAGGCCATCGCGTCGGTGCCGTGGTCGACGCTGATCATGATTTCCGGCATGGGGATGCTGATCTCCGTCGCCATCAAGGCCGGCACCATCGCGGTGTTGGCGGCTTGGCTCGGCAGCAGCATCCCGGCCCTGCTCCTGCCGGTGGTGTTCGGCATCGTCGCCGCCGTGATGTCGCTGTTCTCCAGCACGCTGGGCGTGGTGACGCCGACGCTGTTCCCGCTGGTGCCGGCACTGGCGACCAGCCTGTCGGTCAGCCCTGTGCTGCTGTTCACCGCAATCGTCGTCGGCTCGCAGGCGACTTCGATCTCGCCCTTCTCGTCGGGCGGCAGCCTGATCCTCGGCTCGGCGCTGGAGGAAAAGTCGCGCAACACGCTGTTCACCCGGCTGCTGTTCCGCGCCGCGCCCTTCGGTGTCGTCGCGGCGGTGCTGGCGAACATCGTGCTGACCTTCGCGCTTTGACCGGCAGTTCGGCGGTCAGAGTGAACGCATGAACTTCTTTGGCGGTCATTCCCGCGAAGGCGGGAATCCAGCCGGTTCAGCGGCTTATCCGCGGAGTTTCCTGGTTCCCCGCCTTCGCGGGGATGACGGCCGATGATCGTCTCAAGAACTCACGGACTTTCAGAAGTCGGCCTGCTCCGCCTCCAGATAGGCGAGGCTGATGTATTTGCCGATGTTGCTGTCCCAGCCCTTGGTCTCCGCCGCGCGGGAGGCGACGCGGGGATCGGCCAGCACGGCGGCCTTCGCCTGCTCGACCGACTGGCCGGCCTTCACGGCGGCGAGGCAGGGTTCGAAGATGCCTTCGAACAGGCTGCGCTGCCAGTCCGGCACGCCGGGGCCGGGGACGCCGTGGGCAGGCAGCCAGATGCGGGTGTCGCTGTCGGCCCGCAGCCTGTCCATCGTCTCGAAGGTGCCGAGGTACGAGCCGTCGTCCATGTTGGCGATGCGGCGGTCCATCATCACGTCGCCGACGCACATGACGCCGTCCTCCACCACCGAAACCGACAGGTCGGAGGGCGTGTGGGCGGTGCCGTAATGGTGCAGACGCAGCCGGACGTCACCCAGCGACAACTCGTCGCCATGGGCGGCGTCACGGTTGGGGGCGACGATCCGCGTCCCGGCCGACGCCTGCGCCGTCCATTTGACCATGGAGCTTTGCCAGAAGCTGCCCTGCACGCCCAGGATCGCTTCGCGCGTGTGGGGCAGGGCGTAGCGGGGCAGATCCTCGCCGAACGCCTCGGCGAAGGCATGGTTTCCCAGCCAGTGATCGCCGTGATAATGCGTGTTGACGATGCCGACGACCGGCTTCGGCGTCAGCGTCCGCAGCATGCGGATCGCCATCTCGCCGATCTGCAGCGAGGCGCCGCTGTCGACGACGATCACGCCGTCGCGGCCGATGACGAAGGTGATGTTCGCCATCATCCCCTGGTTCTGCGGCGTCGGGAAGCCGTCGGGCGCCTGGATGATCCAGACATGGGGACTGATCTGGACCGGTGGCCGGTCGGGCACCGGCGGTCCCTTGACGAAGGACTCCACCCCGGCGGCGAAGGCGCGGACCGCATCCAGTCCCGGCATGGCGGCCAGGAGTGCCGCACCGGCGGTCAGCAGGCGGCGGCGGGGCAGGCGAAGCATGCGGGATCTCCTGTGAACATCACTGTACAGCGACGGGAGGAATTCCGGCGATGGCGGCGTCGCGCACCCGTGCCGGCCGGTCGATGGCGAGGTCGGTCAGCACGGCGCCGATCCACATCGACCACAGCACAAGCCACGCCGTCGCCGTGAAGATGGAGGCGCCGGACACGCCGGCCCCGACCGCGCAGCCGCCGGCCAGCACGCTGCCAAAGCCCATCATGCAGCCGCCGATGATGTAGCGCCGCATGGAGGAACCGTCGTTGAACCCCTCCAGCTTCAGGTCGCGCCCGGCCAGCCCGGCGACGAAGGCGCCCAGCGCCACGCCGGGGATCAGCCCGGTGTCGAAGCTCCAGCGGGTGCCCGGCGGCGACAGCACCAGCATCAGGAAATCGGCCGAGGGCGCGGTGAAGCTCAGGGAATGGACGGTCACCGGATCGAAGGCGGCGGATGCGGCCCGCCAGGTGAACCACCAGGCGGCGGCGACCGTCGCACCGACGCCGGCCGCGCCCAGCCAGGACCAGCCCGACAGGGCGTTGCGCCGCGCGATCACCGCGCCCGCCGCGAACCAGCCCATGCCGAACAGCAGCGCCCCGCCATGCCCGATGCCGGCCAGCGCCAGCAGGTCGCGCTGCTGGCCGCTGATGACCCACCAGCCGTTGACCGCCTCGCGCAGCGGCGACAGGACGCCGCGCATCGCCGCCTGGGCGACCACCGCGAACACCAGCCCGGACAGCAGCGCCCGCAGGTTGCCGGTCGCCGACAGCACCAGCATGCGGCTGGCGCAGGCTCGGGTCAGCGTCATGCCGCAGCCGAACATCAGCCCGCCGATCACCGCGCCCGACAGGCTGCCGGGGTTGTTGAGCTGGCGGACGCTGCCGGTGTCGAACAGCCCCAGCAGGATCAGCCCCTGCGTCGCCATCAGCGCGGTGGAGAAGGCGAGCAGCCAGACCGCCAGCCGCCCGCCCAACCGGCCATGCGCCACCTCCAGCGTCGAGGCGCGCAGGCAGAAGCGGGACCGCTGCGCCACCACGCCGAACAGCGTGCCGATCAGCAGCCCGCCCAGCGCCATGAAGCTGTCCTCGCCCAGGCTTTCCATCAGGGCGTCGACGGTGAAACCCATGGCCGTTGCCTTCTCAGGGCTTGATGTAGGCGTAATGGTCGCGCGCCTGCAGTTCGGTGATGCGGACGACGCCGGACGGCGTGAACTCCGCCTCCATCACGAACTGGTCCTTGGTCAGGTTACGCCGCTTCATGGTGATCTCGCACACCTCGAAATGGACGCCGCGGCTCTTGAGATCGGAGATCAGCGGGCCATAGTCGATGTTGTTCTTCTGGTCCCTGCCACCCTCCATCAGCAGATCGACGCCTTCGGCATGGGTGACCACGCGGATCTCGGTCTTCGGCGCCACGTCCAGATGGTTGCGGATGTTGCGCAGCGCCTTGGTGCCCTGCTCGGCGGCATTGTCGATGTGGTAGACGACCTTGTCCTGGGCCAGCGCCGGGGCGGCGCCGGCCAGGGCGAACAGCATCAGCAGGGGGGCCAGGAAACGACGAACGCTCATGGTCTGAGCCTTTCCGAATTGGAGCTTGCCCCAGTTGGCGGGCGGAATATCGGGTCAGGCGTCGAGGCCGGGGTTGCCGTTCACGCCCTTCAGGGTTGGCAGATTCAGCTGCGGCGGCGCCACAATCTTGCGGGCGCGCAGGTTGCGGGCGACGAGGTCCCAGATCGGCTCGCCGCCGGCCGCCTTCGCCTCTTCCGCGACCGGCGCCCAGCCGGCGACCTTGTAGGTCTTCGACGCCTCCAGCGGCTTGCCGTTCAGCGTCATGTCCTGGATGCGCCGGCCGGCCGGGGCGGCGGGATCGCAGGCGTAGGACAGGCCGCCAACGCGCACCATGTCGCCACCCTGCTGGTAATAGGGATCGGGGTTGAACAGGTTGTCGCAGACATCCTCCAGCACCGTCTTGATCTGATCGCCGCTCATCTGGCTCAGCGTGACGTAGGGATAGGTGATGGCGGTCTGGTCCAGCAGGTTTTCCATGGTGATCGGCTGGCCGGGCAGCAGCGTGGTGCCCCAGCGGAAACCGGGGGAGAAGGCGATCTCCGCATCCTTTTCGGCCATCAGCGCGTCGAGGATCAGCTGGTCGAAGCTGCCGTTGAAGTTGCCGCGCCGGTACAGCGTGCCCTCCGTCACCGCCAGCGTCTCGCCCAGCTTGGCCTCGTAGGGCGCGCGCACGCGGGTGATCAGCGCCTCCATCTCCGGGTCGGCGGGCAGCAGGTTGGCGAAGACCGGCATCAGCCGGTAGCGGAAGTCGGCGACCCGTCCGCCGGTCACCTGGAAGTCGAGCACGCCCAGGAACTTGCCGTTCGACCCGGCGTTGGTGACCAGCGTCCGGCCGCCGGGGTTGGCGACGATGGTCGGCGCCGGCATGCCGTCATGGGTGTGGCCGCCGAGGATGGCGTCGATGCCGCGGACACGCGACGCCATCTTCAGATCGACGTCCATGCCGTTGTGCGACAGCACGACGACCACCGCGGCACCGGCGGCGCGGGCGGCATCGACCGTCGCCTGCATCTCCTGCTCGCGGATGCCGAAGGTCCAGTCGGCCACCATGTAGCGCGGGTTGGCGATCGGCGTGTAGGGAAAGGCCTGCCCGATCACCGCGACCTTGACGCCGTTGACGTCGCGCAGGCTGTAGGGCTTGAACACGTCGTCGCCGAAATCGGCGGTCTTGATGTTCTGGGCGACGATCTCGATGTGGCCGGCGAAGTCCTTCTCGGCGATCTCCTGCACGCGCGCCTGGCCGTAGGTGCATTCCCAATGCAGCGTCATGATGTCGACGCCCAGCAGCTTGGCGGCGTCCACCATGTCCTGGCCCTGCGTCCACAGCGCGGTGCCCGACCCTTGCCAGGTGTCGCCGCCGTCGAGCAGCAGGGCGCCCGGCCGGTTGGCCCGCACCCGCTTGACCAGCGTCGCCAGATGGGCGAAGCCGCCGACCTTGCCGTACAGCCCGGCCAGCCGTTCGAAGTCGAGGCAGGTGAAGGCATGTGCCTCGCGGCTGCCGGCTTTGAGGTTGAAATGCTCCAGCAGCCGGCTTCCCACCAGATGCGGCGCCCGGCCGGCCATCTCGCCGATGCCGAGGTTGACGCTCGGCTCGCGGAAATGGATCGGCTTCAGCTGGGCGTGGCAGTCGGTGATGTGCAGGAGCGAGACGTTGCCGAAGGCCGGCGCGTCATAGACCGCGTCCGCCGCCGCTTCGGCGCGGGCCAGACCGGCGCCGGGCAGCAGCAGGCCGGCGGCATTGGCGGCGGCCAGGACGGTGAGGAACTCGCGGCGGTTCATTGGGCGGGCCCCGATTTGGAATTCACGGGAGAGTTCGGGTCGAACAGCAGCGCCATCAGGTGCTTGATCTGCGTCTCCCCCAGGATGCCCATATGGCCGGCGCGTGGCATGTTGGAGCAGGCGTTGGCCGATTTGGCGTTGTAGATCTTGGCCCAGGCCGCCTTCATCGTCTCCTCGTCCCGGCCGCGCAGCGCGCCGTATTGCAGCAGGCTGGGGCCGATGGTGCCGTAGGAGATCTCGGTCGGGCTGAGCTGATGGCAGTTGTAGCAATTGCCGCCGTTCGGCTCGCCCGGCTTGTCGGTCCAGGTGTTGCCCCGGCCGCTCTGGGCGATCTTCTCGCCCTCCTTCCAGTCGCCCAGCCATTTGCCGTCGGACGGCCATTTCACCGTCGCCAGGTTGGCGGCCTCGATCTGCCGGCGCCGCTCGGCGGCGGCCGGGCTGGCGGCGGCCTCGGGATCGGAGCAGAAGGCCTGCGTCTCGTCCTGGGTCAGGCGATCGACCTTGGCGATGCCCTTGTCCTTGAAGCTGGCGGCCAGCATGCGGGTGAAGGCGGCATCGTCGGCCCCCGGTCCCCAGGACGGCGCGACCTTGGTCTCGGAAAGGGCGGGGCCGGCCAGCAGCAGGACGGCAAGGAAGGCGGCATGTTTCATGGCGTGTTTCATGGCGGCCTCCCTCAGCGCTTGATTCCGGGTGTCTTCATGGTTTCCCCGCTGGCGTGGGCGGCCATGTACATCGACAGCGCGATGGTCGCGTCGGAGGTGTAGACCGGTTCGGGGAAACGCTGCTGGCGGAAGCAGTCGTTCAGCCGCCACTGCATCGACCACATCTGGCCGGAGCTGACGCGGTAGGCCGGCCAGCTGCCCCAGCCGGCCGCCGCACCCTTCTGCCCCGGAATATAGGGGAGATCCTGCAGGCGGATGCGCGTGCCCTCCTGGCCGTGGCAGGTGGCGCAGGCGAAGTCGTAGGGGCCGCCCTGATAGTAGAACATCCGCTTGCCCAGGTCGTACATCGCCTGTTCCTTGGGATGCTTGGGCTTGACGGCGATTGCGTCGTCCTTGGACTGGCCGGAGACGTAGGCGGCGAGCGCGATCATTTCCTCTTTCGGCGGGGCGGTGAAGGAGGCCTCGACATAGGGCTTCGGGTCCTTGCCCTGCAGCGTTTCCATGCAGGTCAGCAGGCGCGATTCCAGGTCCTGGACACGGTCGGTGTCGGCGAAGTAGCGCGGAAGCTGGGCATAGGCGCCCTTGACCACGCCGGGGCCGAGGCCGAGGTCGCATTTTTCCAGCGAGGCCTTCTTCGGGCCGGCCGGCGTCTTCCACAGCTCCTCGCCGCTCAGCTCGAACAGTTCGGCGGGGTTGCCGTCCTGCAGGGCCTCGCGGTAGGCCTCGATGCCCTCCTGCGCCGCATCCTTCTGCTGGGCGTAGGCCGCCGTGGCGACCGCCGCCGACACCGCAAGGAACGCCGCAATCCCAACGCTTACGCGGTCCATCTTTCCCCCCCTCCCATCCTTGTTCTTGTCGGCCTTAGTCCCGTCCGCGCGTCAGGTGACGGTGGCCTCGTCGGTGCGGGTGTCGCCCTTGCTGTCGACCCATGTGACGGACACCTTGTCGCCCGCCTTGCCGCCCTTGACCTTGAAGGCGAGGTAGGGGTTCTTGGAAATCGACGGTCCCCATTGCGCCTGCATCACCGTCTTGCCGTCCAGCTTGGCGGTGACCTCGTTGATGAACCAGGCGGGGATGACCGTGCCGCTGGCGTCCTTGCGCTGGCCGGTCTCCATCTCATGGCTCATCAGCACCTTGATCTCGGTGACGCCATCCTTGGCGGAGGCGCGGATCTTCATCGGATTGCCCATGGTCTTCTCTCCCGTCCTGTCCGTTCAGCCGCCGCAGCCGCCGAGCGTCACCTTGATTTCCTTGGAGGCCGCGTAGAATTTGCCGTCGGCCTTGACCAGCACCATGACGTTGGAGGTCTGGCCCATCTTGATGCGGGCGGTGACCTCGGGGATGGTGTCCGGCCCCAGGTCGAAGGCGGCGGCCAGCATGTTGGGGTTCTTTTCCACCAGGATGGCGATCCGTTCGGTGTTGGGCAGCTTGCTGACCGCCTGGACCGGAACCACCGCCCCGTTCTCCGCGATGTCGGAGGCGATGATCTGCACGTCGCCGCTGTTGGCCGGTGCGCCGGCGCCCAGCGCCTTCAGCGCGTCGTCCATCGTCTTGGCGTCGAAGGCGGTCTTGTCCCAGTTGGCAAGCGCCACCCGCGGCACCACGAATCCGGCCGCCGCCAGCGCCCCCAGGAAGGTCAGTACCTGACGCCGTTCCATCGCTGCCTGTGTCATGAGAGATGCTCCTCCTCGGTCTCGTTACTTCTGCGGCGCGCCGGACAGGATCCAGGCGACCAGGGTCTTGGCGTCGTCGATGCTGAGGTCGTCCTGCGGCGGCATCGGCACGGCGCCCCAGGACCCCTCGCCGCCGGCCTTGACCTTGGACACCAGGGCGTCGGCGTTGTTCTTGCCGCGATAGCGGGCGGCGATCTCGCTGTAGCTCGGGCCGACGATCCGGGTATCGACCGCGTGGCAGGACAGGCAGCCGGACTTCTCCGCCAGCGCCAGGGCGGGGGAGGGGGCCTCCGCCGCCGCCGTGTCGGGACCGGTGCGCTGGCCGCGGACCGGCCCGAAGACGCGGTTCTGCTCGGCGATGTTGCCGTGGGCGCCGCGGGCATGCTCGGGCAGCTGCGAGGCCAGCTCGGCCTTCGGCTTGCAATTGGTCATGCAGACGGCGTTGGCGGTGTCGGGCTTGGCCGCTATGTCGGGAAAGTCGGGGCCGGGCCAGAGGGCGTGGGCGGTGGTCATGCCGTTGCGGTTCGGCATCCTCTGCTGCACGTCGCGGATCGTCGCGTCGGTCAGGGTGAAGTCGTCCGGGACGATCTCCGCGAGGTTCAGCAGATAGGCCAGCACGGCATAGACGTCGTCGTCGCTCAGCGACTTCGGCGCGTTCCACGGCATGGCGCGGCGGATGTAGTCGTAGAGGGTGGAGACGCTGGCGACCTTCATGAAGGTCGTGCGCGCCGGGAAATCGGTGCGCTTCAGCGCCGCGACATGGCCGGTCTTGATGTCCTCGGCGGTGGTGCCGCCGACCAGCGGGTTGAAGACGCTGTTGCTCTCACCGAAGGTGCCGTGGCAGCTGGCGCATTTCTCCTCCCAGATCTCCATGCCGCGCGACACGGTGCCGGAGCCCTTGGGCAGGCCGCTGAAGTCGGGGCCGACGTCGATGTCCCAGGCCTTGACCTCGGCCGGGGTGGCTGGACGGCCGACGGTGGAGGGACCGTCCGCCAGCACCGGCGCCGTCCATGCGAGCATCACGCCGAACGCGGACGCCAGGAGGGCCGCTTTACAGGATCTGGACATTGTTCACGTCCCCGCTTTCGGCGACCTGCCAGGTCTGGATCGCGTTGTTGTGGTAGATCGACCGCGTGCCGCGCACCGCGCGCAGCTGGCCGTAGGCGGGCTGGACGAAGCCGGTCTCGCCCATGGCGCGCGACTGCAGCAGCGCCGGCCGGCCGTCCCAGTTCCAGGGCAGGGTGAAGCGGGTCAGGCATTTGGACAGGACCGGTGTCTGCAAGGTCGCTTCGGTCCAGTTGATGCCGCCGTCGACCGACACATCCACCCGCTTGATGGCGCCCCGGCCCGACCATGCGAGCCCGCTGATGGTGAAAAATCCCTTGTCCAGCAACTGCTGGCCGCCCGACGGGCTGGTGATGACCGACTTGCATTCCTGGATGGAGGTGTATTGCCGGTGCTGGCCGTCGGGCATCAGGTCGATGTAGTGGACCGCCTCGTCCTTGGCGGCATAGGGGCGGTCGCCGACCTCGATCCGGCGCAGCCATTTCACCCACGAGACGCCCTGCACCCCCGGCACCACCAGCCGCAGCGGATAGCCGTTTTCCGGCCGCAGCATCTCGCCGTTCTGGCCGTAGGCGACCATCACCTCGCCGGACATCACCAGCTCGATCGGGATGGTGCGGGTCATCGACGACCCGTCGCCGCCCTCGGCGAGGATGAACTTGGCGGCCTTCAGGTCGGCGCCGCAATACTCCAGCAGCGTGCGCAGCGGCACGCCGGTGAACTCGCTGCAGGACAGCATGCCGTGGGTGTACTGCACGGTGGGGACCGCCACGTTGCCCCACTCCATGCCGGTGTTGGCGCCGCATTCGATGAAGTGCATGCGCGATACCGGCGGCAGCCGCATGATGTCGTCCATCGTGTAGACCCGGGGCGTCTTCACGAATTCCGGCCGGGAGCCGTTGATCATCAGCCGGTGCCGGGTCGGGTCGATGTCCTGCCAGCCCTGGTGGTGCCGCTCGAAATGCAGGCCGGAGGGCGTGATGATGCCGAACAGACCCTGCAGCGGCGCGAAGGACACGCTGGCGGCGGCCACTTGGGTCAGGCCGGGGCTTTGCCGGCGCACCAGTCCGCGCTCGTGCTTCGACGGCAGGCCGTAGGGGTTGGCCGCCACCGGCTGGCCCAGGCTGCTGCCCCAGGGGGTGGGTTTCAGGATGTCGGGATCGCCGGCCGTGTCGGCGGCGACGGCACCACGGCCGCCCAGCGTCGCCGCGGCGGTGGCGCCGGCCGCCGCCAGAAAGCTGGCGCGCAGGAAATCGCGCCGTCCCTTGCCGACCTGCCCGATCTCCTCGGGGGTCAGGAAGTTCTCGGGCGCCCGCCGCAACCGGCCGGACAGTGCATCCGCGCCGGGGACGAGCGGATCGGTTCGGGGAGTCGCCTCTCCCGTTGGCCGCAACTTGCTCATTTCCGTCCCATTTCCTTCCGGTTCGCTGCCGGTATCTTTGTCACGCAGATGGTACGTGCAGCGAACAGTCGCCGCCATCGGGTCGATTCCGGTGGCGACCAAGGGTAAACCCTTGCTTTCGGAGCGGAGACGCGGCCGGAGCCTTGATTCGCTTGATTGTTGCCTGATTAAACCCGGTCGCCGGGGGTCAGCGCCAATCGCGCGAGTTCGGCGACGGAGCGGGCACCCATCTTCTCCATCACCATCTGGCGATGGCCCTCGACCGTCTTGACGGAGATCGACAGCGCCGTCGCGATCTCCTTGTTCTGGCGGCCGTCGAGCACCAGGGCCAGCACCTCTCGCTCGCGGCGGCTCAGCTGGGCCATCCGCGCCTCGACCGCCTCGCGCCCGGCGCTGCGCACCAGCACCTCGCGGCATTTGCGGATGGCGGCGTTGATGGTGTCGAGCAGCGCCTGATCCTTCCAGGGCTTCTCGATGAAGTCCTCCGCTCCGCCCTTCAGCGCGGCGACGGCCAGCGGCACGTCGCCATGGCCGGTGACCATGATGACCGGACGCTTGCACCCCTGTTCCTTGAGGTGGCGCAGCAGCTCGATCCCGCTCATGCCCGGCATGCGGACGTCCAGCAGGACGCAGCCCGGCCGCAGCGGCGGGCGCAGGTGCGGCGAGGCGAGGAAGGCCTCGGCCGACGCGAAGCACTCGCAGGCAATGCCGACCGAGGCCAGCAGATACTGAACCGAACTGCGCATCGCCTCGTCATCGTCCACCACCAGAACCAGGGGGGCGTCGGTCATGTGTTTGTCTCCCGGACGGACGATGGGACGGACGATGATGATGCGGTTTCGCCGGCGGCCGGCGGCAGGGTGAAGCGGACGGCCAGCCCGCGCGGCACACCGGGCACCGCCCAGATGCGGCCGCCATGCCGTTCGACGATTGTGCGGCAGATCGACAGGCCGAGCCCCAGCCCGCCGGGCTTGGTGGTGAAGAAGGGCTCGAACATCCGCCGCCGCGCGTCCTCCGGCGCACCCGGACCGGAATCTCGCACCTCGATCAACACCATGCCGCCGGACAGCGCGGTCCGCAGCACGATCTCGCCGCCACCACCATTATTGCCGCTCCGCGTCGCCTCCACCGCATTCTGCAGCAGGTTCAGCAACACCTGTTGAAGCTCCACCTTGTCGGCCCTGACCTCGGGAAGCCCGTCGGCCGGCTCGGTGACGATGGACAGCGCCGGGTCCGGCGGCGCGCCGAACAGCGACAGGGTTTCCTCCACCACGGCGTTGACCGACAGGGCGGAGCGCTGGGCGTCGCGGCGGCTGACGAAGCCCCGGGTGCGCTGGATGATCGCCGCGGCCCGCTCCGCCTGCTCGGCGACCGACCGCGCCCCGGCGCGCAGCATCCCGAGGTCGGGCGTCGGGGCGTCGAGGATGCGGGTCATGCCCCCGGCGAAATTTCCGATGGCCGCCAGCGGCTGGTTCAACTCATGGGCGATGTTGCTCGCCATCTCCCCGACGATGCCGAGGCGGGAGAGCTGGTCGCGCTCCTCGCGCAGGCGCAGCGCGGTCGCTTCCGCGCGCTCCCGCTCGGCGATCTCGCGTTCCAGTTCGGCGGTGCGGCGGCGGACGAGAACCTCGACACGGGCGGAATGGACCACCCACCACAGCACCGCCGCGGCAGCGATCATCAGCCAGTGCCAGTTCTCGCTGAGAACCTCCTCCAGCGTCGGCGGGGTCTTCGGATAGGGTCCGATGTGCAGGGTGCGGAACAGCTCATGCACCGACGTGTAGTCGAGCGAGGCGGTCCAGGTCGGCCCCTGGGTTTCAGGCATGGTCAGCAGCGCCGCGGCGACGCGCCGGGCCAGATCGCGCGGCGTGTGCGCCAGCCGGGCGAAGGGCCAGTCGGGATACAGCCGCGACGACACCCGGCAGGGCAGCTCGCCGGGCGGCTTTTCGCCGACCACCGCGAACTCGTTCGGGGCGATGCGGCCCTGCGCCGTCATCTCCTCCAGCAGGCAGGCGCGCAGCACGCCGGCGTCGGCACTGCCGCGGCGTACCGCATCCACCACGCCTTCCATCGGAAAGCCGACCGTCGTCAGATCCGCCAGATCGGTGAAGGGGCGGACGCCGGCCTCCTCCATTTCGCGCCACGCGATCTGGAAGCCGCCGAAGGCGTCGGTCGACACCACCGCCAGCCGCTTGCCCTTCAGGTCGGCCAGCTTGCCGATCCCGGCCCGGTCGGCGCGGCGGATGATGGTCGACCCCACCGCGGCGATGGGAACATCCGGTGTCCCGGACTCCAGCGTCGCGATGCGCGTCACCGCGAAGCGCGCTTCCAGCGTGACATAGCTGCCGGGATTGGTGATGACGAAATCGACCTGACGGTCGGCGACGGCCAGCACCATGCCGGCGAGGTCGAGCGGCAGCATGACGAAGCGACGGTCGGGAATCGCGCGCTCCAGATAGGCCAGCGTCGGCTCCCAGTCGCGGGCCGCCCGCTCCGACCCGCGGTAGGCGAGCACGCCGACGCGCACGGTTTCCGCCTCCGGCTCCGCCCTGGCGGTGGTCGCGGACATCAGCACGACACATGAAACTATCAGCGACTTCCACATAATCGCCAGCATAGCCCGAAGGATTGCGGGCGGGCTACGGCATCGTGAACCACTTGCAGCGGCATCCCGGCCCTGTATATTAGTTACACCTAAATTAATGGTCTGGAAACCCTGTCGGACGCGCCGGCAGGTCCTCCGACCGCCCCTCCGACCGCCCCTCGCGCCTGCGGTGCCATGGTTGCGGGTGCGTAAATCCTACCGGAATGCTTGTAATGTCAGAGATTCTCACGGTTCTGTCCGGCTCCCTGGTCGGCTTCACGCTGGGCCTGATCGGGGGAGGGGGCTCGGTCCTCGCCGTGCCGCTGCTGCTTTATGTGGTGGGCGTGCCCAATCCCCATGTCGCCATCGGCACCGGTGCGCTGGCGGTTGCCGCGAACGCCTTTCTCAATCTGGCGCAGCATGCCCGGGCCGGTACGGTGAAGTGGCCGTGCGCGGCGACCTTCGCCGCCGCCGGCGTGATCGGTGCGCTGGCGGGCTCGACGGCCGGCAAGGCGGTCGACGGCGGGGGGCTGCTGTTCCTGTTCGCCCTGGTGATGGTGGTGGTCGGGGTGTCCATGCTGCGCGGCCGGGGCGGCGACGGCGATCCGGAGGTGCGCATCAACAAGACGATCGCGGCGCGCCTGATCGGCATCGGATTTCTCACCGGTGCGATTTCCGGCTTTTTCGGCATCGGCGGCGGCTTTCTGATCGTGCCCGGTCTGCTGCTCGGCAGCGGCATGGCGGTCATCAACGCCATCGGGTCGTCACTGTTCTCGGTGGGCGCCTTCGGTCTGGCGACGGCGGTCAATTACGCGATGTCCGGTCTGGTGGATTGGACGGTCGCCGGTCTGTTCATCGCCGGCGGCGTGGCCGGCGGTTTCCTCGGCATGAAGGCCGCGGTGAGGCTGTCCGCCCGCAAGGGAACGCTGACCCGGGTCTTCGCCGGGGTGCTGTTCGCCGTGGCCGCCTACATGCTGTACCGGAACGCGGGCGTGCTGGGCCTGCTTTGAGACATCGGCATCCGGGGGGGACGACCAGCCCCTTATATTGCTCCGCTTGAAGCCCCATTCTGTAAATGGTCATGCGGATTGGGGACGGCGTTCGCCGCGTGACGCTCCGACGCCAGGATCATCCAGGGGAGACGGGTCATGGCACATCTGGCAGACGCGGGCCGAAGCCCCCCTTCGGCGGCCGACGTCCCGTGGCACGCGCTGGACGCGTCCGCCGTCGCCGGGCAGCTCGACAGTCCGGCCGACGGGCTCAGCAGCATGGAGGCGGCGGCGCGGCTGAGGCGTTTCGGCCCCAACCGCCTGACCCCGCCGAAGCGGCGTCCGGCCTGGCTGCGCTTCCTGGCGCAGTTCCACAATCTGCTGATCTATGTGCTGCTGGCTTCGGGCACGGTGGCGCTGCTGCTGCGCCATTGGACGGATGCCGGCGTGATCTTCGGCGTCGTGCTGGTCAACGCGCTGATCGGCTACATCCAGGAGGACAAGGCCGAGCAGGCGCTGGAGGCGATCCGCAACCTGCTGTCGCCCCAGGCCGTGGTGCTGCGCGACGGCCATGCCGTGACCCTGGCGGCCGAGGCGCTGGTGCCGGGCGACCGCGTCTTCCTGGTCTCGGGCGACCGCGTGCCGGCCGATCTGCGGCTCGACCGCACCAAGGGCCTGCTGGTGCAGGAGGCGGCGCTGACCGGCGAATCCGTTCCCACCGTCAAGTCCGCCGCCGCCGTCGCCGCCGATGCGGCGCTGGGCGACCGCAGCGGCATGGCCTATGCCGGCACGATGGTGGTCCAGGGCCAGGGCACCGGCACCGTGGTGGCGACCGGTGACGCGACGGAGGTCGGACGCATCGGCCATCTGCTGGCCTCGGTGTCGTCGGTTGCGACGCCGCTGCTGGTGTCGATGGCGCGGTTCGGGCGCTGGCTGACCGGCGGCATCCTTTTGCTGGCGGCGGTCACCGTCGCCTACGGGCGGCTGGTCTGGGATGAGCCGTGGCAGGACATGATTTTGACCGCGGTCGGGCTGGCGGTTGCCGCGATTCCGGAAGGGCTGCCGGCGGTGATGACCATCACAATGGCGGTGGGCGTGACCCGCATGGCCCGCCGCAACGCCATCATCCGCCATCTGCCGGCGGTGGAGATGCTGGGCTCCGTCCGCACCATCTGCACCGACAAGACCGGCACCCTGACTCGCAACGAGCTGCTGGTGACCGACGTCGTGACCGCCGACGCGACCTATCGGGTCGGTGGCAGCGGCTATGCCCCGGAGGGGGAGATCGGCCGCGACGGCCGGGTGGCCGACCCGTCCGGGGAGCCGCTGCTGCTCGATCTGGCGCGCGCCGCGCTGCTGTGCAACGACGCCGCCCTGCACCGCGATCCGGGCGGCGAGTGGCAGCTGGCCGGCGACCCGACCGACGGCGCGCTGCTGGCGCTGGCGATGAAGGTTGGGCTGGACCCGGCGAGTGAAGCCCGGCGCACCCCGCGTCGCGACGCTCTGCCCTTCGAATCCGAACGGCAGTACATGGCGACCCTGCATCACGACCATGCCGGCCATGGCATCCTGGTGGTGAAGGGCGCGCCGGAACGGGTGCTGGCGCTTTGCGAACGCGAGAGGCACAGGGAGGGCACCGCACCGCTCGACCGGCGGCGCTGGACCGCCCTGACCGCCGAACTGGCCGGGCAGGGGCAGCGGGTGCTGGCGCTGGCGATGCGCCGCACCTCCATCGACCTGTCCGAACTGAACGCCGAGGATTTGCGGGAGGAGGGGCTGGAGCTGCTTGGCCTGTGCGGCCTGATCGATCCGCCGCGGGAGGAGGCGCTGGTGGCGGTCGCCGACTGCCGGCAGGCCGGGATCACGGTGAAGATGATCACCGGCGACCATGCCGCCACCGCCGCCGCCATCGGCCGGCGGTTCGGCCTTCCCGATGGCGTCATCAGCGGCCCGGAACTGGACCGGCTGGACGAGGCCGGATTCGCCGCCGCGGCGCAGGACAACAGCGTCTTCGCCCGCACCACGCCGGAACACAAGCTGCGGCTGATCGCGGCGCTCCAGGCGGCGGGCGACACCGTCGCCATGACCGGCGACGGCGTCAACGACGCCCCGGCGCTGAAGCGGGCCGACATCGGCGTCGCCATGGGCCGCAACGGTACCGAGGCGGCGAAGGAGGTGGCGGCGATGGTGCTGGCCGACGACAATTTCGCCTCCATCGTCCATGCGGTGGAGGAGGGGCGGACCGTCTACGACAATCTGCGCAAGACGATCCTGTTCATGCTGCCGACCAACGGCGCGCAGGCGGTGGTGATCCTGCTGGCGGTGCTGTCGGGCAGCATCCTGCCGATCACGCCGGTGCAGATCCTGTGGGTCAACATGGTGACCGCCGTGACGCTGGGTCTGGCGCTGGCCTTCGAGGCGCCGGAGTCCGGCGTCATGGCCCGTCCGCCGCGCCCGCGCGACGAGCCGATCCTGGTCGGCAGGCTGGTGTGGCGGATGGTGGTGGTGCTGATGCTGCTGGTGGCTGCCAGCTTCGGCTTCTTCCATTACCACCGGATGCAGGGCGACGGGGTGGAGATGGCGCGGACGATCGCCGTCAACGCCCTGGTGGTGGGGGAGATCTTCTTCCTGCTCAGCGCCCGCGGGCTGCGTGGCGATGCGGGGGGCCGGCTGGGGCTGCTGTCCGGGCTGGCCGGCAGCCGGCCGGTCTGGCTGTCCATCGCCCTGATGACCGTGCTGCAGCTGGCCTTCACCTATGCGCCGCCCCTGCAGGCCCTGTTCGGCACCGCCGCCGTCGGCGTCACCGCCTGGGTGGCGATGATCGCCGTCGGCGCCGGGCTTTTCGTGCTGATGGAGCTGGAGAAGCGGCTGCCGGCCGGGTGAACCCGCCTCACCGTTCCAGGACATACTGTCCCGGCGCCGGGCAGAGCGGCCCGAGGCCGCGCTTCGCCGACCCGATCGCGCGCGCCGCCACCGGCTCCGCGTCCGATTGCCGGTCCAGCCAGTCGGCCCAGGGGCGCCACCACGACCCGGTGGCGGCCGGCGTCGATTCCAGCCACAGGTCGGGGTCGACATAGCGGTCGTCGGGTCCGCGCTCGCTCATGCGGTACTGGCGGTCGGAACGGTCGGGGCCGGCGACGATGCCGGCATTGTGGCCGCCGTCGGTCAGCAGGAAGGTGATGGTCGTGTCGCTCTGCAGGTTGATCTTGTAGACCGACCGCCAGGGTGCCACATGGTCGCGCCGCGTCCCGACGGCGAAGATCGGCGCCCGGATGTCGGACAGGGCGACCGGGCGGCCCTCCACCTTGTAGCGCCCTTCCGACAGGTCGTTGCCCAGCAGCAGCTGGTGCATGTATTCCGAATGCATCCGGTAGGGCAGCCGCGTTCCATCGGCATTCCAGGCCATCAGGTCGGTCACCTCGGGCCGCCGGCCGCGCAGATATTGCTGGACCATTTGCGACCAGATCAGGTCGTTCGAGCGCAGCATCTGGAAGGCGCCGGACATCTGCGTGGTGTCGAGATATCCCGACTCCCACATGATGTCCTCCAGATAGGCGACCTGGCTTTCATTGATGAAAAGCATCAGTTCGCCGGCCTCGGTGAAGTCGGTCTGGGCCGCCAGCAGGGTGATCGACTTCAGCCGCCGGTCCCCGTCGCGGGCCATCGCCGCCGCCGCGATCGTCAGCAGCGTGCCGCCCAGGCAATAGCCGCAGGCATGCACGGGCGGCGGCGGGCCGTCTTCGGTGCCGCAGATCGCGCCGATGGCGTCGAGCGCCGCCATCACCCCCAGCCGGCGGTATTCGTCGAGGCCGCAGTCGCGCATCTCCGGCCCCGGATTGCGCCAGGAGATGGCGAACACCGTGAACCCGCGGCCGACCAGATACCGGATCAGAGAGTTTTCGGGCGACAGATCGAGGATATAGTATTTCATGATCCAGGCCGGCACGATCAGCACCGGTTCGGCATGGACCGATGCGGTCGATGGCGCGTACTGGATCAGTTCGATCAGTTCGTTCCGGAAGACGACGCTGCCCGGCGTCACCGCCACGTCCCGGCCGACCTGGAACGCATCGAAGCCCTTCGCCTGCTGTCCGGTCATCAGGCGCAGGGCGTCTTCCATCCAGTTCGCCATGCCGAAGGCGAAGTTCATTCCGCCGGTTGTGACGACCGTGCGCAGGGTTTCGGGATTGGTGAAGGGGTTGTTGGACGGCGCGGCGACGTCGAGAAGCTGACGGGCGACGAACGGCACGATGCGGGCGTTGGCCTGCGACAGGCCGGGAACGCCGGTGGTCGCGTTGTGCAGCCACTGCTGCGCCAGAAGGAAGGACTGGGCATAGAGCGAGTAGGGAAACTGCCGCCAGTCGGGATGGGCGAAGCGGCGGTCGCCCGGCAGCGGTTCGATGCAGGGCGGGGTGTCGCGCTCGATGGCCGCAGCCCCGGCATAGACCATCAGCCGCACCAGCTTGCGCACGGCCTTGTCGGCCAGGACGGCCTGCTTGCCCGGCGCATTGCCCAGATGCATCGCCCAGTCGGCAAAGGCCAGCGTTACCGCCGATGGCGAGATCGACAGGGTGAACCGCCCCTGCCACGCATGCACCAGCCGGTCGATGATCTCGCCGCTGAAGGGCAGATAGGGAAATCCATAGGCCGGGCTGCGCATCGATGGTCCGGGCATCGCCGTTCCGGGGATTGTCGTTCCGGGTTGGGAGGCCGGAAGTTCCGTCGGAACGGCCGCGGCGTCGGACGGGGTGGGGGCGGAGGGGCTGGGGGCGACAAATCGTCCGGCTTTCAACTGGGCCATCGGCATGGCTCTTCTCCTTGGCTTGGCAACCGTCTTGGCTACCGTCTTTGCAACGGTCTCACCCATCCCAGCAGCACAGGCAGAGCCCGGCCTTAACGTCGGTTAAGGCCGGCATCGGAAAGCCATGGCTGAATGGCGCCATACTCCCGATACGGTTGTACGGATGCCGTTCGGGGAGGCCGGCAATGGAGTGCGAACCGCCATTGACGAACTTCAAAACCGATAAAATGGGGAGACGGGCCATGGTCATCACCTTCGAAGACTGTGTCGGCATGAGCGGACTGACGAAGGAGGAGATCGACGCGATCGCCACGCACGAGCATCTGCCGGAGATCGTCGCCTCCGAACTGGGCAGCTATCTGGTCGCGACCGAAGCGGGGCAGGGCGAAATCCGCCGCATGATCGAGGACGACATCGCCGAGGCGAAGGCGCACGGCCAGCATGAACGGGCCGTGCTGCTGAAACTCGTCCTATGTCATTTCCTGCAGGAACATGTGGCGGCCCGCACCGTCAATCCCTGACGGACCGGGCCGCGCGAGATTCCGGGCGGGCACGGCCACTCCTGTCGGGCCGGCAGCGAGGAATTGCAGCGCCAACCCAACGGCCGGCTTTGTCCGGATCAAGGCCGGGTGACGTTTCGCCGGAGAAGACGGTCGACGCTGCGGTTCGCCCGGCTGATCGGGATCGCGAAGCCGATGCCGCTGTTGCCGACGGCCGATCCGATCAGACTGTCGTTGACCCCGACCAGCTCGCCCCGGAGAGTCACCAGGGCGCCGCCCGAATTGCCGGGATTGATCGAGGCGTCGGTCTGGATGAAGGAACCGTCGGGCTCGGTCGGATTGCGCGCGCCCAGCCCGCTGACGATCCCCAGCGTCGCGGTTTGGGCGAGACCGAACGGGTTCCCGATCGCCACCACGAAATCGCCCACGCGCAGATCGTCGGAATTTCCCAGAGGCACCGCCACGAGGTCGCGCGCCTCGACCTGGATCACCGCGATGTCGCCGGCCGCGTCGGTGCCGACGATGCGGCCGGGGAGGCTCCGCGCGTCCTTCAGCGTGACCGCGATCTCGTCAGCGCCATCGACGAGGTGGTGGGTGGTGAGGATGGTGCCCGTGGGCGCGTCGATGACGATTCCGGACCCTTGGACGAGGAACCGGCCCTCCTCCGGCCGCATGCGCTTCGGCAGGCCGAGCATGGCGCGGAATTCCGGGTCGCGGATCAGGGCCATTTCCTCGGCGGAGAACTGGCCGCTCGCCGCGATGCTGACCACCCCCGGCAGAACCCGCTCCAGCATGGGGGCGAGCGTGGGCATGGCGCTCTGCGGGATGGCATTCGGCGATTCGACGGCCCCGTTCAGGGCGCAGGCGCCGACGCTCGCCAGCACCGCCGATCCGATCGCCGTGCGTCGCACCAGATCGACGATCCGTTTTCCGGCCTGTCGAGACATGCGCTGCGCCCCCGCCTGATATCGCCGCACCTTCCGGCCGGCGCGGGACCCGCGCCGACAAGGCGAATCCGTCATTTGTCCTGTATGGTTTGGATGTAATAGACCAGCTCCAGGATCTTTCCGCGAACGACCTGTTCCGACCCCCAGGGCCAGAAGTCCTGCACCGATTCGGCCCTGAACGCCGACCCCCAGACCGGCATCTCCCGCGGGCCATGCGCCCCGATCCCCTCGCGCCCGTCGATCATCCCGTAGAGATATTCGAGCGGGAAGACGCCCTTGTTGCGCTCGCGGATGGTGGTCAGGTTCGCCGGCTTTCTGGTGAGGTAATCGGCATAGGGACCGTCGCCATGACCGGAGCGGCCATGGCATACCGCGCAGTTGGCGAAGTAGGAGGATTGGCCGATCGGTTCGTCGGCCTTTTCCATGGTCTTTTCGGAGCGCGATTGCGCCAAGGCCGGCGAGCACAGCGCAGCAATGCCCGCGGCCGCGACGATCCGGGCGAAGAGCTGCCCGCCGGACAGGGTAGGGTGCATGGTGCCCTCCATCATTGGTGTCCGGACACAATGGCAGGTGGCGGCGCGTGGGACCTTAACCGGGATTAATGCCGGGCCGATGAGAAGGTCCGATCCTGGCCTTGGGACCGTCTGGAACGCCACGGTCCCGTCAGCCGGAGGGATGGACCATGTACCGCAAGATCCTTGTTCCGCTGTCCAACGCGGCCGGCAGCATGGATGCCGCGCTCGACGCCGCCACCTTCATCGGCCGCATCTTCGGTTCCCGTGTCGAGGTGCTTTACGCGCGCCCCAGCCCGGAAAACCTGATCCTGGCGCTTGGAAGGGGCTTTGCCGGCACGGTGCTGGAGAACGCGCTGCGGGAGGTCCAGGCGAAGATCGCGCGGGATTGCGAGGCGGCACATGAGCGGATGCAAGGGCATCTCCGCCAAGCCGGCCACTCCCGGGATGAAGCCGCGGCGGCCGGCCGGGATCCGGAGATGGTCTGGCGCGAGGTCGAAGGACCGGCCGATAAGACGATCGCGATGGAAGGCCGCTTCGCGGACCTCATCCTGTTCGCCAAGCCAAAGCATGATGGCGTGACCGACAGCGTCTGGCGGTCGATGTTCGACGCCGCCCTGTTCGGAACGGCCCGCCCGGTGATCCTGACTCCCTTCTCGGCCGTGCGGCCCATCGGGTCGAGAATCATGATCGCGTGGAACGGGAGCCCCCAGGCAACCAGGGCCATGGTGGCGGCGCTTCCCCTGCTGCGCCATGCGCAGGAGGTTCTCATCGGAACGTTCGGGTTGGGGAACGACATTCAGGCCGATACGGAGCGGTTGCAGGACTATCTGCTGATGCAGGGGGTCGAGGCCAAGGCCGAACATCTGCCGGCGAGCCTGCGGGAGACCGGCAGCGTCCTGCTCGCCATGGCGGCCCAATTCGGTGCCGACCTGCTCGTCATGGGCGGGCACGGCCGCACCCGCTTGCGGCAGTGGACGTTGGGAAGCACCACGTCGCATGTGGTGGGGCTCGCCACCATACCGGTGCTGATGGTGCATTGAGGCTTGGTCGCGCCCGTCCGATGGATGATGGCCGTCGGATCGGGTGTCATTGAATCTGGGTGGAGGCGTTGCGCCAGACGCCCTCGCGCCAGCGGTCCGGCTGCAGTGTCGGAGACGGGAGGACTGCGGAGGAGGGCGCCGGCGTCTCGGTCATCTCCGCCAGATCGGCCAACCGCGGCCAATCCATGACGCGCAGGCGCCCCTTGGTGAACGACAGCAGTCCGGCGGCCCGCATCTCCTTCAAGGTCCGGCAGACATGAACCGAGGTCAGGCCGGTCGCGTCGGCGATCACCGTCTGGCTGATCGGGAGCGCGAACTCATCCACACTGTCGTCATCCACACAGGCGCCGGACTCCCGGCGCTGGCGTTGGCACAGCGCGACGAGGAGGCGGGCGACCCGCTCGGTCGCGGTGCAGGTGCCGAGCCCGCCCAGCAGACGCCAGTCCGAAATCGTCTCCGCCGCCAGAAGCGACCACATCCGCAAC
>NZ_LGQU01000019.1:0-42875 GCF_003115935.1 Azospirillum sp. TSH20 | reverse complement strand
TTCTCGCCGCCGAGGGGGGTGATGTCCGTGCCGGTCCCGCCGGTGGGCGCCCGTGCCGGTTCGTTGGCGGCGTTGCCGAGCAGGCCAGCCTCGCGGTAAAAGCGCTCCGCCCCCGGATGCAGGGGAACCGAGACGTTGGCGACCGCACGGGCGGGATCGAAGTTGCGGCCCTGCGGGTGGCCTTCGGCCAGGACGCGGCGGGTGTTCTCGTGCCACAGCGCGCGCACGATGCCATAGATCAGGTCGGGATCGCGGTCGGCGCGGGTCAGCAACTCCGCCCCCAGGCTGAGCGTCGGGGTGGGGGCGCTGCCGGGGTAGGCGTTGGCGGGGATCTCGTGCTCGATGTAGAAGCGCTGGGTCCGCAGCAGCCGGTCGGCGGGCTCGCCGTCCAGCGGCACCAGCCGGATCGGCACACGCGCCGCCACGTCGGCGACCGCCGCCACCGGATAGCCGCCGACCATGAAGAAGCCATCCAGTTCGCCCTTCGCCAGCCGGTCGGCCGCCATGCCGGGCTTCAGGTAGAGCGGCGTGATCGTGCTTTCCGACAAACCGTAGGCGTCCAGGATCAGCCGCGCCTCCACCAGCGTGCCGGAGCCCTCCTCGCCCAGCGAGATGCTGCGGCCCTTCAGGTCGGCCATGCGGTCGATGAAGCCGTCGGAGCGGACGACGACCTGGATCGCCTCCGCATAGAGCATGCCGAGCGAGCGCAGTTCGGCGAACGGGCGCTTGCCGGTGAAGCTGCCGGTGCCGCTGTAGGCCCAATAGGCGACGTCGGCCTGGGCGAATCCGGCCTCCACCGTGCCGGCGCGCAGCATCTCGACATTGTCGACCGAGCCGTTGCTGGCCTGCGCCACCACGATCAGGCCGGGAATGCCGCAGCTTCCCCCCTTGTCGCAGGGGCGGGAGCCCGGCGGGTTGGAGATGGCGTTGGCGATCAGCCCGCCGATCGGAAAATAGGTGCCGGCGGTGGTGCCGGTGCCGATGCGGAAATAGCGCAGATCCTGCGCGGCGGCAGGGTCACTCAGCAGCAGGCCGGCGGACGGCAGCAGCGGCGCCAGCGCCACCCCGCCCAGCAGGCGGCCCAGCAGACGGCGGCGGGTCAGGGTGGACGTCTGGGGGGCGGACATGTCGGGGCCGTCCCGAAGTCCCGGTGAGGGGAGCCCCGGCGGGGTAAGGCAGGCTTTGGCGACTGCGCGGGGCACCGGGGCGTTCCGTTCGTCTGGCCCGTTGGTCCCGGAAGGGAGGGGCGGGGCGGGAAGGAGGGGCGTGTCTTCAAAGATTTCCGCGCAACCCCGTCATTTCAAGGCGCAACCGGTCAAATCACGCCGACGAGGTCAAGAACGCCGGCGACTGCTACCGCACCGCCACACAGCCGCACCGCGCGCTCCGACTCGGCCTGCGTCACCGCGACCGACAGGCCTAGCCCGCCGCAGGCGACCAGCATCAGCCCGGCGGCGAAACCGGCCCAATAGAGCGGCGGTCCCTGGTGGGCATGGCCGTGGAACACGGCAGCGACCGCGGCGATCAGCACCGCCAGCACGGCGGGCGCCCGCACCCCCAGCGCCACCAGCGACCCGACCACCAGCAGCGAGGCGGCCAGTCCCGGCCCGGCATAGGGCAGCCGAACCCCCATCTGGGCGGCGAAGCCGGCCGCCAGCGCGGCGGTCACGGCGGCGGCCGGCACCTGCCACACCGCGGTGCCGCCGGTTTGCCCCGCCCACATGCCGATGCCGAGGATGCCCAGCAGATGCTGCAGCACCCACACCGGCGTGGTCAGCCCGGTGCCGAAGGCCCCCGTCAGCGTCGTCATGCGCCCGCATCCCCCATCCTGTATCGGTCCGGCAGCCGGTATGGCGGCTGAGGCGGGGCGGGGTCAAGCGGTCAGGCTCCAGGTCGGGGAGGGGAGAAGGCTACCGCGCCAGCGGGTCGCCCCACTGCCGCAGGTCGTTTTCGCGCTTCATCAGATCGCGCTGGCCCAGCGGGTCGAGCCGTCCCATGGCGTCGTCGGTGCGCATGCGGTCGACCTCCGGCCGGATCAGGTCGCGCTTGAAGGCGTCGGTGGCGCTCTGGGACGAGGGCGGCGGCGGCACCGGGATCGGACGCGGCGGCTGGGGCAGGACGGCCGGGTCGGGCGGGGGCGACGAACTGCCGCGGCGGCGCTTGGGTGGCGGCCGGTCGGTGTCTCCCGAGTCGCGGCGTGCCTGCGGCTCTTCGGCCTGCCGGGCCTGGGGAGCGGGCTTCGAGTCGGCGCGCGACTGCTCCGCCTGGATCTGGCTCCAGGTCCGCCGCTCCCCGCCGCCGGGAATCACCGTCTGCTCGTGGATCGGCGGAAAGGCCTGGGCACGGCCGGGCATGTCGTCGCGCAGGTCCGGCGGCGCGCAGGCGCCGGCCGCAAGCAGGAGAACGAGCGGAGCCAGACGATTGGCGAGGGACGGGAGAAGTGGGGTCATCGATTGAATGTCGGCATTGCTGATCGTTTCGGCAAGATGACCCCAAAGGAGGGACTCGCCTTGCAGCCAAGCCAGCGCTAGAGTGTTCTTTGTTTGTTCTGGATTGTTGGTTCTCGTATGACGCACTTGTCCTCACACCCCGGCGTTTCCCCCTCTCCCCCCCGGGGAGAGGGTCGGGGTGAGGGGGATGCATCTCAGGATTTCCCCAAAAGTCCCGCCACGCCACCCCCTCACCCTAACCCTCTCCCCGGGGGGGAGAGGGGAACGTGGAATGGTGGAGAGAGAAGCCGCCGCCGCATCCTCGCCCTGTGGCTGCCACGCCTATCTACCGACGCGCGGGAACGGCTCATGCCGCCGGAATTGCGCGCCCGTCCCCTTGCCCTGCTGCGGACGGAGCGTCAGCGGCGGATGGTGGTGGCGGTCAACCGGGCGGCGGCGGTGCTGGGCATCGCTCCCGGTCACACGCTCAGCGATGCCCGCGCGCTGGAACCGGCGCTGGAGGTGGCGGAGGCGACGCCGGAGGCTGATGCGGCTCTGCTCGGTCGCATCGCCGACTGGGCGCGTCGCTACAGCCCCTGGACCGCGGCGGACGAGCCGGACGGGGTGGTGATCGACATCACCGGCTGTGCCCACCTTTTCGGCGGCGAAGCGGCGCTGGCCGCGGATTTGACCGGGCGGCTGCGCACCGCCGGCTTCGCCGCCCGCGCCGCCATCGCCGACACCCCCGCCGCCGCTTGGGGGCTGGTGCGGTTCGGCAGCCCGGAAGAGCGGAAGCGCGAGGCGCTGGACGGTCTCCCGCTCGCCGCCCTGCGGCTGCCGGCGGAAACGGTGGAGGGGCTGCATGCGCTGGGCCTGCGCCGGATCGGCGACCTGCATGCCATGCCGCGGGCGGGGCTGGCCGCAAGGTTCGGGGGCAGGTTGCTGCAACGCTACGATCAGGCCTTCGGCCGGCTGGACGAGCCGATCTCGCCGCGACGGCCGGTGCCGGACCACCGCGAGCGCCTGACCTTCGCCGAACCGATTTCCACGCCCGAGTCGATCGCCGGGGCGCTGCGCCATCTGCTGGGCCGGCTGTGCAAGGGGCTGGAGGCGGCGGGGCAGGGGGCGCGCCGGCTGCGGCTGGACGCCCACCGCACCGACCAGCGGGTGGATGACGAGCCGCAGAGCCTGTCGCTCGGCACCAGCCGCCCGACCCGCGACCCGGCGGCGCTGGCCCGGCTGTTCACCCCGCTGCTGGAGCGGATCGAGCCGGGGCCGGGGCTGGAGACGCTGGTGCTGTCGGCGACGGAGACCGGGCCGCTGTCCGCCGTGCAGACCGGCATGGATGGGGAGGAGGTTGACGGTGGATTGGCAGAACTGGTGGACCGGCTGACTCTGCGGCTGGGGGAGCGGGCGGTGCTGCGGCTGGTGCCGCGGGAAAGCTGGCTGCCGGAACGCTGCGTGGCGCCGCATCCGCCGCTGGAGAGTTTGCCGCCGCCGAAGCCCTGGCCGGCGGGACAGCCGCGCCCGTTGCGCCTGCTGACCCCGCCCGAACCGGTGGAGGCCACCGCCCCGCTGCCCGACGATCCGCCGCTGCAATTCGTCTGGCGCGGCGTACGCCACCGCGTCAGCCGGGCCGAGGGGCCGGAGCGGATCGAATGCGAATGGTGGCGTGGGGAAGGATCGCTGGGGCTGGCCGTGCGCGATTACTACCGCGTGGAGGATGGCGACGGCCGCCGTTTCTGGCTGTTCAGGGCCGGGCTGTACCGGCCGGGGGAGACCCCGCGCTGGTTTCTGCACGGGTTTTTGGGGTGAGGGTGGTGGGGAATGGAGAAGTTAGACCCCCACCCTAACCTCCCCCGCTCTCAGCGGACCTTCGGTCCGCCTGCCGCGTCAGCACAAAGCGTAGCTTTGTGCGAGAGCTGGGCGGGGGAGGGGATAAGTGCTTAAGCGGGAAAGCAGCGGCAGTCCCTCCCCCGCCCAGCGGGGGAGGCTAGGTGGGGGCAACACGGACCAGGAACTTATCCCAGCCCCTTCTGCCCCATTTCCAGGAACTTCTCGCGGCGCTTGGCGCGCAGGGTGGCGCCGTCCAGGCCGTCCAGTTCGCCCAGCGACTCCTCGATGCAGTCGCCCAGCTTCTTGATCGTCTCGGCCGGGTCGCGGTGGGCGCCGCCGATCGGCTCGCTCACCACATGGTCGATGACGCCCAGTTCCTTCAGGTCCTGGCTGATCAGGCGCAGCGCGATGGCCGCCTCGCCCGCCATGTCGGAACTGCGCCACAGGATCGACGCGCAGCCTTCCGGCGAGATCACCGAGTAGATGGCGTGTTCCAGCATCAGCACGCGGTCGGCGGTGGCGATCGCGATGGCGCCGCCCGAGCCGCCCTCGCCGATCACCGAGGCGACCATCGGCACGTTCAGCCGCAGGCAGCGCTCGATGCTCTTGGCGATGGCCTCGGCCTGGCCGCGCTCCTCCGCCTGGACGCCGGGGAAGGCGCCGGCGGTGTCGACCAGCGAGACGACCGGCAGCTTGAAGCGGTCGGCCAGATCCATCAGGCGCTGGGCCTTGCGGTAGCCTTCCGGCTTCGCCATGCCGAAATTGTGGCGGACGCGCGATTCGGTGTCGTTGCCCTTTTCCTGGCCGATCACCACCACGGACCGGCCGCGGAAGCGACCCAGCCCGCCGATGACCGCGCGGTCCTCGGCGAAATGGCGGTCGCCGGCCAGCGGCGTGAAGTCCTCGATCAGGCCGTTCACATAGTCCAGGCAGTGCGGCCGATTGGGGTGGCGGGCCACCTGAACCTTCTGCGCGGGCGTGAGCTTGGCGTAGGTCTGCCGCAGGAGCTTGTCGACCTTGGCCTGCAGCTTGGCGACCTCGTCGGCGATGTTGATGTCGCCGGCGTTGGTCAGGTGCCGCAACTCCTCGATCTTGCCTTCAAGCTCGGCGATCGGCTTTTCGAATTCCAGGAAGGTCTGCATGCCGGACACGGGTGGTTGGCGAGGCGCACAAAAAAGCGCGCGCTTGGTAGCACGCCCGGCGCGCCTGCGCCACAGCGGAAAGATGCGGGACAGCCTGGGAAGGGTTCCGCGACGAACCCACAGGGTTTATCCTTAACCGCCGGGAAATTCCAAGCCTAATCGTTGCCCGGATCGTGCAAGGCGGATCGCTGCATGCCCTCATTCCCCCAATCCTTCCCCCAATCCTTCAAGGACCATTTTTCCGACCATGCCGGCGATTATCGCGCCTTTCGACCCACATATCCGCCCGGTCTGGCCGCCGCCCTGGCCGATGCGGCGCCGGCCCGCGAGCTGGCCTGGGATGTCGGTTGCGGCAACGGGCAGTTCTCCGTTTCGCTGGCCGACCACTTCGCGGCGGTCCACGCCACCGACGCCAGCGTGGAACAGATCGGGCAGGCGGAAGCGCATCCGCGGGTTCGCTATGCCGTCGCCCCGGCGGAGGACAGTGGATTGCCCGACGGCTGCTGCGACCTGATCGTCGCGGCGCAGGCGGCGCACTGGTTCGACTTGCCACGCTTCTATGCCGAGGTGCGGCGGGTGGCGAAGCCGGGGGCGGCGGTGGCGCTGGTCTGTTATGGCCGGCAATGGCTCGACCATCCCATGCTGGATCCGGTGGTGGAGCGGTTCCACAACGGCACGCTGGGACGGTATTGGCCGGCCGACCGCTGGAAGGTGATCGGGGGCTATCGCGGCATGGAGTTCCCGTTTCCGGAACTGCCGGTGCCGCCGCTGGCGATGGAGGCGGTTTGGACGCTGCCGCGGCTGCTCGGCTACATGAACACCTGGTCGGGGGTGAAGGCGGCGACCAAGGCGCTGGGGCGCAACCCGCTGGAGGACTTCGCGGAGCAGATCGCGCCGCTGTGGGGCGATGCGGAGACGGAGCGGCGGATCCGCTGGCCGCTGACGGTTCGGCTGGGAAGGGTGGAGTAGGCGTCGGCTTCGAATGCCCCCACCCTGACCCTCCCCCGCTGGGCGGGGGAGGGGACTGCCGCCGCTCTGCAAATCCTCCCTCCCCTGCCCAGCGGGGGAGGGAGGGGACCCATGCGCAGCATGGGGAGGGTGGGGGCAAACGGGCGAGGACCCTTACGCCCCCTCCGCCACCACGCGCTCGTAGGCCGGCAGGGTCAGGAAGTCGGTGAAGTCCTCGCGCGCGACCAGATCGCGGAACAGCGACGCGGCGTCGGCGTAGCGGCCCTTGGCGTAGGTGTCGGCGCCGACGCGGGCCTTCCAGGCCGACAGCTCCTCGGCAATCACGCGGTCGACGAGGTCCAGCGTCACGGCCTGCCCGTCGTCCAGCGCCGTGCCGGTGTGGAGCCACTGCCAGACCTGGGTGCGGCTGATCTCCGCCGTCGCGGCATCCTCCATCAGGTTGAACAGCGGGACGCAGCCCTGGCCGCGCAGCCACGCCTCGATATAGCCGATGCCGACCGCCACGTTGTTGCGCAAGCCCCCCTCCGTCTTCGGCCCGGCGGGGACCGCCAGCAGGTCGGCGGCGGTGACGGTCACGTCGGTGCGCTTGCGGGCGATCTGGTTCGGCGTCGGCATGTAGGCGTCGAACACCTCGCGCGCCACCGGCACCAGGGCGGGATGGGCGACCCAGGTGCCGTCATGGCCGTTGGACGCCTCGCGCTCCTTGTCGGCGCGCACGCGGGAGAAGGCGGCCTCGTTGGCTTCCGGGTTGTCCTTCACCGGGATGAAGGCGGCCATGCCACCGATGGCCGGCGCGCCGCGGCGGTGGCAGGTCTTGACCGCCAGCTGGCTGTAGGCCGATAGGAAGGGGGTGGCCATCGTCACCTCCGCCCGGTCGGGCATGACGGCGGCGGGGTCCTTCCGGAACTTCTTGATGAAGCTGAAGATATAGTCCCAGCGCCCGCAGTTCAGCCCGGCGGAATGCTCGCGCAGCTCATAGAGGATCTCGTCCATCTCGAAGGCGGCAAGGATGGTTTCGATCAGCACCGTCGCCTTGATCGAGCCCTGCGGCAGGTGGAGATACTCCTCCGCCACCAGGAAGACCTCGCGCCACAGCCGCGCCTCGAAATGGCTTTCCAGCTTGGGCAGGTAGAAGTAGGGACCGCTGCCGCGCGCCAGCAGCTCCTTGGCGTTGTGGAAGACATGCAGGCCGAAGTCGAACAGCGCACCGGAGATCGGCTCGCCATCCATCAGCACATGACGCTCCTCCAGATGCCAGCCGCGCGGCCGGACCTTCAGCACCGCCGGCTGGTCGTTGAGGCGGTATTTCTTTCCGCTGGCCGGGTCCTCGTACGAAATGGTCCGGCGCACGGCGTCGCGGATGTTGATCTGCCCCTCGACCAGATTGGTCCAGGTTGGGCAGGTCGCATCCTCGTAATCGGCCATGAACACCTTGGCGCCGCTGTTCAGCGCGTTGATGACCATCTTGCGGTCGACCGGGCCGGTGATCTCCACCCGGCGGTCGAGCAGGTCGACCGGCAGCGGGCTGATGGTCCACTCGGCCTCGCGGATCGCACGGGTTTCCGGCAGGAAATCGGGCTTGTGGCCCTGGTCGAGCAGCGCCTGCCGCTTGGTCCGCACGTCCAGCAGCCGCAGCCGTTCGCTGCCGAAGCGCCCCTCCAGCTCCGCCAGGAAGGCCATCGCCTCCGGCGTCAGGATTTCCTCGAAACCGGGCTTGATCGGACCGCGAATCTCGAGACCGGACATGCTGGTGGCCATCGTGCTGCTCCCCTTCCCGAATCGTAATGAACCGCTCTGCGACGGTTGAGGACCCGGTATAGCACGGGACACCCGCAATCCGGGGACGGCCTAAGGTCGCAGAGGGGCGGGCGGGATCAGCCCGTGCTTCTTCAGCATGCCGCGCAGCTGGTGGTAGCCCAACCCCAGCGCCTCGGCGGTCTGGCGCTGGTTGAAGCGGTTGCGCTCCAGCGCCTCGCGCAGTCTGGCGGCCTCGAAGGCGCGGACCTGATCGAGAATGCCGCCGTCGAAGGTGGGGGCGGGAGCCTGCGCCGGGACAGGTGCCGCCTCCTGCCGCGCCGCCGGCGCCGTGGCCCAAGCGGCTATGGGGCGCCAGGGCGATTCGAAAGGGTCGAGGATGATGTGGTCGAGCGGCTCGTCGGGATCGGCGGCGGCGACGGAGCGCTCCACCGCGTTGCGCAGCTCGCGCACGTTGCCGGGCCAGTCATGGCCGCGCAGCCGGTCGAGTGCGGCGGCGGTGAAGCCGGGGAACAGCGGGCGCTGCAGCTCGCGCACCATGCCCAGCGCGAAATGCTCGGCCAGCGGCGGGATGTCGTCGGGACGGGCGCGCAGCGGCGGCAGGGTCACCACGTCGAAGGCCAGCCGGTCCAGCAGGTCGGCGCGGAAGCGGCCGGCGGCGGCCAGCGCCGGCAGGTCGGCGTTGGTGGCGCCGACCACCCGGACATCGACGGTGGCGGTGCGGCCGCCGACCCGCTCGATCTCGCCATACTCGACGGCGCGTAGCAGCTTCTCCTGAACGGCGGGGGAGGCGGTGGCGATCTCGTCCAGGAATAGGGTGCCGCCGTCGGCCTGCTCGATCCGGCCGATCTGCCGGCGGGTGGCGCCGGTGAAGGCTCCGGCCTCATGGCCGAACAGCTCCGAATCGAGCAGCGACTCCGGCAGGGCCGCGCAGTTCACCTTGACGAAGGGGCGGTCCCACCGCTGTGACAGGTAGTGCAGGCGGGCGGCGATCAGCTCCTTGCCGGTGCCGCGCTCGCCGATCACCAGCACCGGCCGCTCCAGCGGCGCCACCCTTGACACATGCGCCAGCGCCGCCAGGAAGGCCGGCGATTCGCCGAGCAGGGAGGGGGGAGTGATGGTCATTGTGATTTTCACCACTGTTTCGCCGGATTGGCGATTGTATCGTCCTATAAACGAAGCGGCAATCCGGGGCATGCAGGGACGTAAGCTTGGCAAGTCCAGGCTTTCCAACGCTTTGGCGCCGATCCGCCGGAATTGGCACGACGGTTGCGATACCGGTGGCATGGCAAGGAGGTCATCCATGAGCGACTTCAGCGATTTCCGCCGCCGCTATGGCGGTGACCGCTTCAACACCACGCAGGGCCGCCCGCTGGCGCGCCGCGTGCGCAACTATCTCGCCACCCGGCCGGCGGAAAGCTGGCTGTTCTTCTTCGCCGGCATCGTCGCCGGCGCCATCCTCGGCTGATTCACGGGACACCGACCATGAGCATCTTTTCGCGCCTGACCGACATCGTGCAGTCGAACCTGAACTCCCTGCTCGACCGCGCCGAGGAGCCGGAGAAGCTGATCCGCCTGATCATCCAGGAGATGGAGGACACGCTGGTCGAGGTGCGCTCCTCCACCGTCAAGATCATCGCGGAGAAGAAGGAGATCGAACGCCGCGTCGCCGACCTCCACCGCGAGCGCGACGAGTGGGACCGCAAGGCCGAGGTGGCGCTGACCCGCGACCGCGAGGATCTGGCCAAGGGTGCGCTGATGGCGAAGTCCAAGGTCGCCGAGCAGGCCGACGCGCTGGCCGAACAGCTGGTGCAGGTCGAGGCCGCGCTGTCCAAGGCCAACGAGGACATCAGCCGCCTGCAGGCCAAGCTGACCGACGCCAAGACCCGCGAGAAGGCGCTGGTCGCCCGCACCCAGACGGCCAGCAACCGGGTCAAGGTCCGCACCGTCCTGCACGACGAGCGCATCAACGACGCCCTGTCGCGCTTCGAGCAGGTCGAGCGTAACCTTGACGAGATGGAGGGCCGGGTCGAGGCCTATGACGTCGGCCGCAGCAAGAGCCTGACCGAGGAGATCGCCGAGCTTGAGGCGACCCACAAGGTCGAGGAGGATCTGGCCGCGCTGAAGGCCCGCATCGCCGCCCGCCGCAACGGCTGACGGCGGATCGGACCCGGCTGCCGGGGTGGGGCGGTGACGCCCCGCCCGCTCTTCTCACGACAATAAGAAGGCCCGACGACCATGGGGTTCCTGGGTTTCGTCCTCGCGGTGCTGTTCATGGTGGTGGTGGCGCCGGTCTGGATCGTCTTCCACTACATCACCAAATGGCGCTCCCAGCGCGGGCTCACCGCGCAGGACGAACGGCTTCTGGCCGAATTGTGGGAGATCTCCAACCGGCTGGAGGCCCGCGTCCACTCGCTGGAGCGCGTGCTCGACACCGAGGCGCCGAACTGGCGCGACAAGGTGTGATGGCCGTCATTCAATATCAGGGAGGAGTCATGGACCGCGCGTCCCCCTACGACTCGCCGAATCCGCACCGGCTCTATCGCGATCCGCAACGCGGGGTGCTGGGCGGGGTGTGCACGGGTGTTGCCGATTATTTCGGCGTGCAGCCGGCCGTCGTCCGGCTGGCGATGCTGTTCGCCCTGTTCTTCTTTTCGGTGCCGCTGGTGATCGCCTATGTCATCGCGCTGTTGGTGCTGCCGGTGCGTCCGGCGCAGCTGTATCGCGATGCCGAGGAAGAGGCCTTCTGGCGGACGGTGTCGACCAAGCCCGACCGGACGCTCGCCGGCCTGACCCAGCGCTTCCGCGACATGGAGAAGCGGATCGTCGGAATGGAGGCCTATGTCGCCTCGAAGGAATTCGAACTGAACCGCGCAATCCGCGATCTGGATCGCTGATCCCCGACCGTAAAGGCCGGGGGCCGGTGTCGTCAGCGCCGCTGGCGGCGCCGGTCGCGGACGCGGATCGGGATCGGTTTCGGTGTGGGCATCGTGGCGATCAGACCGGCCAACGCCGCAGCCGTCGCCACCGCACCACCGAGCAGAACGAGATCCATCATAGGCCCTCCACCATCGAGATCCCCGTGTTCACCCACATGGTGAAGCACTTGGTTAGAACATGGTAGCGAAAAGAGAGACTGACAACATCTCTCCCATCGGGGCAGCCCCCCAGTAGACGCCGTCGAACATGGCGTCATGGGACACCCTCCGCGTCGCCCGGGCCTTGATCCAAATCACGAGCCGGGCCGTTATTGGTCGAAGGAACAGGGTGCGGTTTTTTCCAGATGGGAAGGGGCCGGCCCTTTGTCGAATCCCCGGCCTTTGACGGAGCACCGCCCCGATGTCCGATACCAGTCTTCGCCAAAGCGCTCCCCGAAGGCGCAAATCCCTGGTGCTCCGTGCCCTGATGCTGAACGGGGCGTCGGCGGTGGTGACGGTGCTGCTGTTCGTCCTGCTGCTGTCGCTGGTGGCGCCGCCGATGGGCGTCAATGCGCCGGGCGCGCGGATGGCGCTGTGGGCGCGGCTGATGGTCTGGCCGGCGCTGGTGCTGTTCGGCATGGTCGTCGGCGTGATGGCGATGCGCGGCCGCACCCAGGCCTTCAACCCCATCGAGGATCCCGAATCGCGTGGTCAACGCGTCGCCCAGCGGGTGCTCGCCAACAGCGTGGAGCAGACCGCCATCTTCGTCCCGGCGATGGCCGCCCTGGTCGCCACCCTGCCGCAGCCCTCGCTGGGGGCGGCGGTGGCGGCGACCGGGCTGTTCGTGCTGGGCCGGCTGCTGTTCTGGGCGGGCTATCTGGTGCATCCCTTCGCCCGTGCACCGGGCATGGCGATGACGCTGACCGTCAATCTGATCGTGCTGGGCTGGGCCGTTCTGCTGCAATTGGGCGGGATGCAGCCCGGCTGACGGGCTTTTCGGCAGGTGGGGCACTGGCGGGGGCCGCCGTCTTCGCCAGATGCATCCAGCGGCGGTAGGCCTCGGCGCTCACCGGCGCGCGGTGCTTCAGGCCGATGCGCAGGATCTGCGGCAGGGCCAGCAGCACCTTCAGGTCGGTCATCCGCGGGCCGTGGCGCAGGTTCTTCCAACTGTTGCCGGCCCAGGATCGCGCCAGCCGCCACGCCATCAGCGAGGACGGGCAGCGCGCCACCTCGCGGATCAGGTCGTTGCGGTGGTTGTAGAAGCGCTCCATCCCCGGCTTGCGGCCCTTCTCGCTCTTGTCGTGGTAGACCATGACGTCGGGCAAGGCGACGACGCGATAGCCGGCGCCGACCAGCCGCAGGCAGCGGTCCTTCTCCTCCCCCTGGCGGTAGAGTTCGGGCATGTAGAGGCCGACCTGTTCGACGGCGCTGCGCCGCAGCAGATGGCCGCAGCCGACATACCAGGGCACATCGAAGGGGGCGGCACCCTTGGGGAAATAGACCAGCCCGTCGCGCGTCTCGATGTTGCAGGCGACGGCGGCGACCTCCGGGTTCTCTTCCAGATAGGCGACACAGCGGGCCAGCCCGTCCGGATCCTCGAACCAGCTGTCGTCGTCCACCGACAGGATGCAGTCGCCGGTGGTGTTCACGAAGCCGAAATTGCGGGCCAGGATCAGACCGCCGTTGTGCGGCTGGCGGACATAGCGGACGGTCGGGAACTCCGCCCGCATCATCGCGCCGGTGCCATCGCTGGAGCCGTCGTCGATGACGATGATCTCCATCGGCGGGGTGGTCTGGTTCATCAGCCGGGTCAGCGCGATGCGCAGTTCCGGCCCGCGGTTGTAGGTGGCGATGACGGCGCTGACGGTCAGCGTCATGACGGCTCCCTTCTGGCGAGATTGGGCCGGACAAGATTGGGTGGCGCCACCACCGGGCGCAGCGGGTCGTCGTCCAGGATTCCCCAGGCGCGGAGCGCGCGGGTGAGCCCGATCCACAGCAGGATCGGCAGCAGCGAGAAGAAGCCGAACTTCACGATGGTGATGTTGCCGTCGCGGAACCACTGCAGGCACAGCGGCAGGAAGGCGCAATAGAACAGCACGGCGTAGCGGTTGCGGAATCCGCTGGTCCAGAACCAGCGGTGCATGCGGCCCAGGATCAGGCCGACCACCACCATGGTGACGATCATGCCGATCCAGCCGGCGCTCATCCAGCCGTCGCCGGGCAGCGAGGTGGTCAGGTTGTAGAAGACGCCGTAGTCGTTCAGGTCCACCCACTTCACCGGCGCGCCGACCGGCTTGCCCGGCCACAGCAGGCGGGGGATCGGTTCGGTGAACAGTTGCAGATACTGGGTGAACCAGGTGTAGGTCGCCGACTGCTTCGGCACCACCCATAGGATGTAGGCGAGGAAATCGAAGTTCGCCAAATCCTGGCCGGCCAGAGCGTCGAGCGCCCGGCCGCTGCCGCTGCCGCCGTTGAAGCGCAGCAGGACGGAGAACGGGGCGTCGCCGGCCATCACGTCGCGGAAGGCGTCGCGGTTGTTGCCCAGCACGGTGAACAGGCCCATCACCGGGATCGCGGCCAGCACATGCCACAGCCGGAACCAGCGCGTGCGGGTGCGGTACAGCATCAGCAGCACCAGCCCCAGGATGCCCATGATGATCGCCCAGCGTCCCCAGCCGAGATAGGCGCGGTAGGCGACGAAGCCGGCGAAGGGGATGAAGGACAGCGGGTGGAAGCGGCAGACCCAGATCAGCCCCAGCGTCAACGGCAGACCCATCGAATGGGCCTCCGCGATGTAGCCGGTGGTGTTGGTGTAGATCGGCTGGCCGGTCAGCGGATCGCGCTCCATCTGCACGTCGCCGGTGCCGTCGAAGCTGGCGCCGCCCTGACGCTGGATCGCCGAATAGATGGCGAGCGGACCCAGCAGCAGGGCGGTGGTCAGGAAGGCCACGATGTCGACGCGGTCGAAGGAGAAGGCCGGTGCCGGCTCGCCGTTCGGGGTCCAGTCCGGCTTGATCAGACCGGCCCACATGCAGGCGGCGGCGAAGGCGATCAGCCCCACCGAACTGACGACCAGGGTCATGACGAACTGCTGCTCGTTCGGCCAGAAGCCCATGAACAGCCAGACATCGTCGAAATTCTGGGTGTGGACCAGGATCGGCCGCATGACGAAGACCAGGGCGTGGAAGATCAGGTACAGCGTCAGCGGATGGAACATCGATGCGCTGCCGGAGCTGAGGAACACCACGGTTACCAGCACCAGCACCAGGACCTGCGCGATCAGCGCCATTTCGATCATCGGCAAACAGTCCCCGGTAATTAGGCTCCGCCTGATGACGGGCGCGACCCGCGGGCAAGCGGGTACGACCGGCCGGTCAGGCTAGGATGAAAAGCCAGCCTATACGCCCCGTCCCGGTCGGGCAGGTGTGCAGAGGGCGTGGCCCCTTCGCACCCGCACACCCCCTTCGCGCTTTTGCCGGTTGCTGTGGGGTTGGGTCAGTCTCCCCCCTTCGGCGGCCTCGCCGCTGTCTTGGAGGAGGTTCTCCCATGTTCCGTTCCCAACCTCGCCTTCGGAGTGGAGCGGCCCAAATCCTGCCTCGGATTTTGCTGACATCTGCGTTTCTGCTGACCGCTGCCGGATGGGGGCCGGCGGTGGCAGCCCAGACCACATCCACCGAGACGACCTTCTATGTGTCGCCGACCGGCAACGACCGCTGGTCGGGACGCCTGTCCCAGCCGTCGGCGGACGGGCGCGACGGCCCCTTCGCCACCCCGGCCCGTGCGCTGGCCGCCGCCAAGGGAAGCGGCCCGGCCACCGTGCGGCTGCATGGCGGGACCTATCGGCTGACGGCGCCGCTGGTGGTGGATGCCTCGCTGCCGGGGCTGCGGCTGACCGCGGTGGAGGGGGAGCAGCCGGTGCTGTCGGGGGGCGAGGTGGTGGGCGGCGCCCAACTGGCGAACGGCCTGCTGTCGGCACCGCTGGCGCGCGATCCGGGCCTGGATGTCTCGATCGGCGGCACCGGTGAAAGGTTGCGCCTGGACGCCGCGCGCAGCGGCGACGTCACGCCCGGCGACCCGCGCAGCGGCTGGTTCCCGGTCAAGGCGGTGCAGTCCGATCCCAAAAGTCCGGGGAGCAAGCGGCAGATGCGGCTGCCCCCCGGCGTGCTGAAGGCCGGCTGGGCCGGGCCGGGGGTGCGGGCGCAGGCGCTCGACCGCGAACGGCTGTCCGATGACCTGCTGGGCGTGGCGTCCGCCGATCCGAACGGTCTGCTGACCCTTGGCGGCGATGGGCAGTATCCTTACCGCGACGGCTCGACCGTACGGCTGCTCGGCCATCCCGATTTCCTGACGCGGCCGGGCGAATTCGCCTGGGACGCCAAGGCAAAGCGTCTGCTGGTCAAGCCGCCGACCGGGCTGAACAGCGCCGGGGCGGAGCTGGTGGTGGCGCGGCAGCCGGTGCTGCTGCGGCTGGACAATGCGCGCAACGTGGCGGTGGAGGGGCTGACCTTCACCGATGTGCCGTGGGACGGCAACGCCGTGCTGGTGAAGGGCGGCAGCGGCGCGCGGATCGCCGGCAACCGCTTCGTGCTGGTCGGCACCGCGGTGATGCTCGATGGCGCCAGCCGCAGCGAGGTATCGGGCAACCGGATGGAGCATCTTGGCCGCTCCGGCGTGGTGCTGGCGCCGGGCAGCAGTGACAACCGCATCCTCGCCAACCGCATCAGCGACATCGGCGAGGTCCGCTTCTTCAGCGGCGGCGTGATGGGAGCCGGCATCCGCAACACGCTGATCGCCCACAACGACATCCGCCGGTCGGCCCGTTACGGCATCTCGATCAAGAACTGGAACCCGCAGACGGTGAACAGCGACAACACCATCGAGTTCAACCGCATCCGCGACACCTCGCGCCAGACCGCCGACGCCGGCGCCATCGAAATGCTGGGCCGCAGCGGCAACGACACCCGCAGCATCATCCGCTTCAACGACATCCGCGACACCGGCGGCCTCGCCACCGATGCGCAGGGGCGCTGGCTGGCTCGCTACAAGGGGTTCGGCATCTATCTGGACGACATGACCAGCGGCGTGACGGTGCAGGGCAACCTGCTGGAGAACACCGGCATGGCGGCGATCTTCCTGCATGGCGGCGACAACAACCGGGTGTCGGACAACATCACGGTGATGAACGACGGCAAGGACCGCTTCCTGCGGCTGGAATGGGTGCCCAGCGCCGGCCCGGCCGGCCGGATGCACGGCAATGTCGCCGACGGCAACGTGGTGGCCGGCCCGTCGGCGAAGGAGCAGGTCGTCAACAGCCTGTCCGGCGGCGAGTACCGGGTCGAGAACACGCAGCTGGAAAACGCGGCGCCCACGGCGGAGGCCGCCGGTGTGGCCAGCGCCGCCAGGGCCGCGAATGCACCGGCCGGGGGGCGCCTGCTCGACCGCCTGCTGGCGAAGAAGGAACTGCCTCTCGACCGCGTCGGACCGGAGGGGATGCGGTAATAAAAAACCCTCTCCCGCCCCGGGAGAGGGGAGGGACCCAAGCGAAGCTTGGGAGGGGTGAGGGGTGGGACAAGGATCGAGAATCCATGTCCACATCGCCCCTCACCCTCCCGCCTGCGGCGGGCCCCTCCCTCTCCCGGGTCGGGAGAGGGGGATTTTCAGCGCGTCATCCTCACGCCGTGGCCGGACGGGCCAGCGCCGTGGGGATGTCGGTCGGTTCCATCAGCGGGACGGCGACCGTCGGGGCCTTCCAGGTCAGCGTGTCGAAGGCGCCGCAATGGCCGCACAGGCCGCCCCAGTTGTGGCTGACCGCCCCGCAGGAGCTGCAGGTCCACACCGGATCCTCCGGCGCGTTGGCGGCCTTGGCCAGCCAGTCCTTCGCCGCATCCTCGTCGTGGCGCTCGCCGCGGTCCAGCTCGGCCATCAGGCGGTAGGTGCGGCGGGTCGGGCCGATCTCCATGGCGCGGTTCAGGTGCTGGCGCGCCTCGCCCCACAGCTGGGCGTCGATGGCGGCGCGGGCGACGGCGAGGTGCGATTCGGCCGAGTCCGGGGACTGACGCACCAGCTTCTGGAACAGCCGGACGCGGGTCAGCGGGTCGTAGCTGGAGACGATCGACCGGTAGATGTCGGCCAGCTCCGGATGCGGCGAGTGGCGCCATGCCCGCTCCACCACCTTGGCGGCCGGCTTCAGCCGGTCGGCGGCGAGCTGCAGGCGGGCCAGACGGACGGCGGCGGGGACGAAGCCCGGCATCATGTCGTGCGCCGCCTGGGCGTGCGACAGGGCGGCGTCGGACCGGCCGCGGCGCTCCGCCTCGAAGCTGCGCTCCAGCAGCAGGACGGCGCGGTGGCGGCGGCCCTCGTCGGTCGGGATGGCCCCGGCCTGGATCGCCTGCTGCAAGGTGCCTTCGGCGGCAGCCCAGTCGCCGGCCTGCGCCTCCAGGTCATAGAGCGTGCCGAGCAGCCAGGGCGTGTTGGGCTGCAGTCCGCGCGCCTTGCGGGCGAGGTTCAGCGCCTCCACCCGGTCGCCCGACTTGATCGCCTGGGTCAGCAGCCCGCGCATGCCGAGGAAGGCCGTCTCCGGCCGCTCCAGCATGGCGGTGAAATACTCCCTGGCGGCGCGCTCGTCGCCCTGCAGCTGGGCGGCCTGGGCCGACAGCAGCATGGTCAGCGGCGGCTCGTTCAGCAGCCCGTCGGCCTTGCGCGCCATCTTGCGCGCGGTCTGCGCATCGCCGGCGGCGATGGCGACCATGCCCTGGGTCAGGGCGCGGTAACCGCGCTCGCGGCGGCGGACCCGGCTGTGGCGGCGGATGCGGTACGGCGTGCGGATCAGGGCGCGGATCAGGCGATAGCCCAGCGCCGCGATGCCCAGCGCCACGATCGTAACCAGCAGGGCGACCCAGAAGGGCGCCTCGACGGCGTAGCCCAGCCAATGGACGCTGACGGTGCCGGGACGGTCGGCGAGCCAGATCGCGGCGGCGATGACCACCGCGACCTTCAGAAGGAACCAGAGGGCGCGGATCATTGGGCCGTCCCCTTCCCGCCGGCGGCGGTGGTCATCAGGGCGATGGCGCGGTCGTTCAACTGACGCGCGGCCTGATCGGCGGCCAGACGCGCCTTGGCGTCGGCCAGCCACGGGGCGGCGGTCTGCGCGGCCGGACCCTGCAGGGCCGACAGCTCCTCGACCACCTTGGCGAGGTTGCCCTCGTTCAGAGCGGCTTCGGCGCGGGCGACGATGGCGTTGGCGGTGGTGCCGACCACCCCGCCGCCCTCCTGGCGGACGGTGACCAGGGTGGACAGCTTGCCGACCGCCGTGTCGATCCAGCTCTTGCCCTCGCCGCGGATGTCGGCGCGGACGATCTCGCCGGCCAGCGGCTGGAAGCGGTCGGTCAGCTGGGCGCGGGTCGGGATGCCCTTGGCGGCATAGGGCGCCACGGCGTCCAGCGGCTGGGTTACCCCGGCATCGGAGATGTTGAGGGCGCGGACCGCCTGCAGGTCCTGCTGGAACGGCTGCCCGCCCGACAGGGAGGCGCGCAGCTGCCCGGCGGCCAGCACCAGCGCCTGGGCGGTGGTGGCGGCGTCCTGGCGCTCGCTGACGGCCTGGTTGACGCTGGTGACCTGCTGCTTCAGCTGGTCGACCTCGCTGCGCAGCTCCTGCGCCGCTTGGCTGTTGCCCGAGACGGCGGAAACCTTCTGCTCAAGCGCGGCGATGCGGTCGGCCAGCGCCTTCTGGGCGTCGGCGGCGCCGGTGTCGGGCGTGGCGGCCGGACGCTTCTCCAGCGCGTCGATCCGCTGGGTCAGGGCGGAAAGGTCGGCACCGTTGCCCCCGTTGGCGGCGGCCGGACGCTGCTCCAGCTTGCCGATGCGGTCGGTGAGCTGCTGGATCTGCGCCTTCAGCGCCGGGTCGGCCGGAGCGGAGGCGGTGGAGGAGGCGGACGGCGACGGCCAGCCGGGCAGGGCGGGACCCCACCAGGGCGCCGACAGGGCGGCGGCGCCGACCAGCAATGCTACCACCGACAGGGCGGTGGCGAACCCACTGCCGGAGCGCGGCTCGTCGAGGTAGGACGGGGTCGGGGCGATATTGGGGGCGATGGTCGGACGCGCCGGCTCGGCATCGGCGCTGCGGCTGTAGCCCGCGCTGCCGCTGGTGCCGGACGGCGTCCAGCTGCCGGTGGTGGACTTCGACGTATCGGATTTGGTGGCGTCGGACTTGATACCGTCGTCCTTGGCTTCCTCGGCCTTCTCCGCGTCGCCCTTCGGCGTGTCGGCGAGGCTGTCGGTCGCGCCGATCGGCGTGGCCGGCGGGATCAGGGCGTCGGACGATTGCAGTTCCGTCGCCGCACCGGTGGTCGCGCCGGCCGCCGGGGTGTCGGCGCCGGGGATGGTGTCGGCCGGGGAAGCTGTCGGAACCGGCTCCACCACCGGAGCGGCGTCGACAGTCGTGGCGGTCGTGGCGGCCGGGGTGATGACGGACGCGGCGGAGGCGTCGGTCGGCCGATCCTCGCTGGGGGTGGCCGCGTCCAGGTCGGCGTCGTCCAGCTTGATGCGGTGCTTGGCGGCGGCGGTGCGCAGGTCGGCATGGCGGGCCAGCGGGATCGCGCCGCGCTTCTTCCAACCCTGGACCGTCGTCACCGGGGTGTCCAGCTTGTGGGCCATCGGGCGGATGCCGCCGAAACGTTCGACGATGCGGTCGACCGCCGCATTGCCGGTGCTGGCGCCGTCGCCGTCACGGTCGGTGCCGGGGCGTTCGGGGCCTGGACGAGAGGTCATGGGCTGTACCTTCGGTTCGCTGTTGTTCGTCTTAACGTCACAGCCCCCTGACCGGTCCCCCTCGTCCCCCGTACGGCTGACCCACCCACCCGGACGCACCAGGGGTGTAAGCCGTACGGCCGGACCGCGCCGGGTTTATCCGGCGACCGGCAACAGATCGAGCAGGGCGTCCTGCTCCGGCCGCGCCGCCACCCGTACGCTTCGCCACGGCGTCACTCCCTGGTCGCCGTACGCACGGGCAGCCTCCGCGACCGCGGGGCTGAGGCAGAACGCATCGACCGTACGACAACAATCGACCAGCCCCGCCTCGGCGAGCAGCCTAACAAAGGATGCGGCGGTACGGGGAGAGAAAAACAACACGCCGTCGAGCCCGGACGTACGCAAAAATGTCGCGGTCTCGTCCGACAGGGTTAGCGCGGGTACGGCATCGTACATCACGCTGCGCCGCAGCGTGAACCCGGCCGCCCCCAGCAGGCCGGCGAGGTCGCCCGCCACCTTGCTGCCGGCCACATGAAGAAGCGTACCGGCGTATGGATCTCGCAGGGAGCGGACACGTTCCGCCAGCGCGTACACGTCGCCGGACGCGCTGTCGACCTGTTCGAAGCCGGCGGCCCGCGCCGCCCGCGCCGTGGCGTCGCCGACGGCGTGCACCGGACGGTCGCGCCGGCTCGTACGTTTGGAGTAGGCGCGTACGCCGTTCGCACTGGTGAACAGCAGGGCTTGTACGTCGGACAGGTCGGGTTCCGGCCCGTCGAGCCAGACCATCGACAGCATCGGCTCCACCGCCGTGGCGAAGCCGAGCGCCTCCAGCCGCCGGACCAGCGGTTCGGCATCTTCCGCCGGACGCGTCACCAGAAGGCGCGTACGGCGGTCGGCGGAAGAGGATTGAGGCTGCTTTCCCGTCATGCGGAAAACCCGGCCGGGATGGCGGTCAGTGCGGTGCCGCGGCGAAGAAATCGGGCGGCAGTTGCGCCCGGATCTCGGCCCCGGCATCGGCGCCCAGCGACTCGGCCTCGGCGGCCTTGCCGTGGCGTTCCGCCCGGAAGATGATGCGTCCGTCGGTCGACAGCACCTTGGCGCGCAAATGCAGGTCGTCGCCGTCCAGCATCGCCAGCGCCGCGATGGGCGTGCGGCAGGAGCCGTCGAGCGCGGCCAGCAGCGCACGCTCCGCCGTGACGCGGACCATGGTCTCCGCACAATTCAGCGGGGCCAGCAGGGCGCGGGTGGCGTCGTCGGCGCTGCGGATCTCGATGCCGATGGCGCCCTGGGCCACCGCCGGCAGCATGGTTTCCGGTTCCAGCACCGCGCTGATGCGCTCGGTCAGGCCGAGGCGGCGCAGGCCGGCCAGCGCCAGCAGGGTGGCGTCCACCTCGCCCGCGTCCAGCTTGGACAGGCGGGTCTGCACGTTGCCGCGCAGCGGGAAGATCTTCAGGTCGGGGCGCAGCTCCAGCACCTGGGCCTGACGGCGCAGGCCGGCGGTGCCGACCACGGCGCCGGCCGGCAGGTCGGCCAGACCGCCGCCGGAGCGGGAGAAGAAGGCGTCGCGCGGGTCCTCGCGCGGCAGCAGGGTGGCGATCTCCAGCCCGTCGGGAAGCTGGGTCGGCACGTCCTTCATCGAATGGACGGCCAGATCGGCGCGGCCGTCGAACAGCGCCTCCTCCAGCTCCTTGGTGAACAGGCCCTTGCCGCCCGCTTCCGCCAGGGTGCGGTCAAGGATGCGGTCGCCGGTGGTCTTGAAGACGACGATCTCGATGGCGCCGGGCGCAGCGAGACGCGGATGGGCGGCGATCAGGCGGTCGCGGGTTTCGTGGGCCTGCGCCAGCGCCAGCGGGCTGCCGCGCGTCCCGATACGGAGCGGGTGGGTCGTCATAGGGCGTGTTCTAGGGGATCCGCGCAGCTTTGCAAGGATTCGTCGCCCGGTCATACGGAAGATTGAGGCGGATCAAATTTCATGCGCGCACTTGTCCGCAACTCCATCCTGTACCCGGACGGCCAAGGCGGCTAGGTTGGCGCCATGATCGTTCTTGGAATCGAAACGAGCTGCGACGAGACGGCCGCCGCCGTCGTCACCGACGCGCGCGAGATCCGCGCCGACGTCGTGCTGTCGCAGCTGGACGACCACACGCCTTATGGCGGCGTCGTCCCGGAAATCGCCGCCCGCGCCCATCTTGAACATCTGGACGGGCTGATCCGCCGCGCCATGGACGAGGCCGGGATCGGCTTCGGCGACCTCGACGCGGTGGCGGCCACCGGCGGGCCGGGGCTGATCGGCGGCGTCATCGTCGGCGTGATGACCGCCAAGGCCATCGCCGCCGCGCGCGGGCTGCCCTTCGTCGCCGTCAACCATCTGGAAGGCCATGCGCTGACGGCGCGGCTGACCGACGACGTCGCCTTTCCCTACCTGCTGCTGCTGGTGTCGGGCGGCCATTGCCAGCTTCTGGCGGTGGAGGGGGTCGGGCGCTATCGCCGGCTCGGCACCACCATCGACGACGCGGTGGGCGAGGCGTTCGACAAGACCGCCAAGCTGCTGGGGCTGGGCTATCCCGGCGGGCCGCTGGTGGAGAAGGCGGCGGCGCGCGCCACCAACCCGGCGCGGTTCGAGCTGCCGCGGCCGATGCTGGGCCGTCCGGGCTGCGATTTCTCCTTCTCCGGGCTGAAGACCGCGGTTCGGCGGCATGTCGAGGAGTTGGGTGGCGTGCTGTCCGATGCGGATCGCGACGACCTCGCCGCCGCCTTCCAGGCGACGGTGGCGGAGGTGCTGGCCGACCGCTGCGCCCGCGCCATCCGCCGCTTCAAGGAGGACCATCCGCAGGGCGGCGCCCTGGTGGTCGCCGGCGGCGTCGCCGCCAACAAGGCGATCCGCAGCCGGCTGTCGACGCTGGCGGAAAAGCAGCGCATGCAGTTCGTGGCGCCGCCGCTGCGCCTGTGCACCGACAACGCGGCGATGATCGCCTGGGCCGGGATCGAGCGGTTCCGGCTGGGCGAGAGCGACCCGTTGAACTTCGCCCCCCGTCCGCGCTGGCCGCTGGACCCCACCGCCGCGCCGGTGATCGGGCGCGCAGGGGTCGGTGCGGGGGTGAAGGCGTGAAACCTCCCTCTCCCGCCCCGGGAGAGGGAAGGGGCCCGCGAAGCGGGAAGGGTGAGGGGTGAGGCACGAAGCCATGCGGTTCGGGATTCTTGGATTCCCCCTCACCCTCCCCACCGCTTTGCGGCGGGTCCCCTCCCTCTCCCGGGGCGGGAGAGGGCTTTGACCGGAACGGATACGTGGTGAGATGAAGACGATGCCCCCCTCCCCCCTCAACCGCATCGGGGTCGTCGGCGGCGGCGCCTGGGGAACGGCGCTGGCTTTGGCGGCGTTGCGGGCCGGGCGCGAGACGCTGCTGTGGGCGCGCGAGCCGGCGGTGGTGGAGGCGATGAGCCTCCGTCGCGAGAACCGCGATTACCTGCCCGGCGTGCCGTTGCCCGACGCGCTGCGGGTCACCGGCGATCTGGCCGATCTCGGCGATTGCGACGCGGTGCTGCTGGTCTCGCCGGCCCAGCATGCGCGCAGCGTCACGGCGCGGATGGCGCCGCTGCTGAAGCCGGGGGCGCCGGTCGTCGTCTGCGCCAAGGGGATCGAGCTGGACAGCCACGCGCTGATGAGCGAGGCGGTCGGCGCCGCGCTGCCGGCCGGCAATCCGGTGGCGATCCTGTCCGGCCCGACCTTCGCGGCGGAGGTGGCGCGCGGGCTGCCGACGGCGGTGACGCTGGCCTGTGCGGACGAGGCGCTGGGCAGGGCGCTGGTCACGGCGCTGGGCAGCCACACCTTCCGGCCCTACCGCTCGGACGACGTCATCGGGTCGCAGGTCGGCGGGGCGGTGAAGAATGTGCTGGCCATCGCCTGCGGCGTGGTCGAGGGGCGGCGGCTGGGCGACAACGCGCGGGCGGCGCTGATCACGCGCGGACTGGCGGAGATCACCCGGCTGGCGCTGGCGCTCGGCGGCCGGGTGGAGACGCTGATGGGACTGTCGGGGCTGGGCGACCTGACGCTGACCTGCTCCAGCCTGCAGTCGCGCAACATGTCGCTGGGGGCGGCACTGGGCGCCGGCAAGGCGCTGTCCGAGATCCTGGCCGCGCGGCGGTCGGTGGCGGAGGGCGTCTATACCACCGCCGCGGTGGTCGGGCTGGCGGCGAAGCTGGGCGTCGACATGCCGATCTGCACGGCGGTCGATGCCATCCTGAACCGCGGCGCCGGGCTGGACGAAACCATCGAGGGGCTGCTGTCCCGTCCCTTCCGCGGTGAGGGCGTTTAAGGGCGTTTAGGAGACGGCTTTCTCGGTCCAGCCGGCGGCGCGGACCGAGGGCGCGTGGGTCCGGCTGACCGGAACCAGCAGGCCGTTGGTCAGGCGCAGCGACAGCTTGCCGTCCGGCTTGCGCTCCACCGCCGCGACTGCCGATGCTGCGACCCAATAGGAGCGGTGGACCTGCCGGCCGTCGATGCCTGCCAGCTCCGCCACCGCGTCGCGCATCCGCATCAGGATCAGGTCGCTGCCAAGGGCGGTGTGGACGCGGACGTAATGGTCCTCCATCTCAAGCGCCAGCAGGTCGCGCCCCAGCTTCGCCGGAATGCGGTCTAGGAAGGGGGCGGGCCGATCGGTGGCCGGCTCCCCGCTGGGGACGGAAGCTTGCGGCGGGGCGGGGGGCTGGTGGCCGACGACGCCATGGTCGCGCAGTTCCAGCCACACCGGCAGGGCCGACACCAGCGTGGTGATGACCAGCACATAGCCGTACATCTCGGCCAGCCCGGCGGGGGTGAGGAAATCCTGGCCGCGCAGCCGGCTTTCCAGCAGGGCGACCACCAGGGTCTGCAGGATGCTGACGGTCAGATAGGCCGCAGCCAGCATCAGCGGCCATGTGCGTTCCAGGTTCGGCAGCACGCGGCGGGCGACCAGAATGACCAGTTCGAACATCGACCAGCCGCTGACGATCTGCCCGCCCCAGTAGGCAAGCCGGACGGCGAAACCCATTTCACGGAAGGTGCCGAACGGTCCCAGCAGAGCCAATGCTAGGATGGAGGCCGCCAGCAACGGCAGGCGGCGGCGCAGCACGCGCCGGCCATAGGGAACGGGTGGCGACTGCCAGGGGAGGGCGGGGGATGAGGTTTCGGCGTTGGGTTGCGCGTTGGTCTGCAAGGATGGTCGCCCCAGGAACGGTGACAGTGACGCTGCTGGCGCTGGTCGCCGCTGGTCCGGCCGCCGCGGGGGAGCTTCGCGCAACCGTCCGCAACGTCAAGCCCAATCAGGGCAAGGTGATGGTCGCGCTGTTCGACAGCGCCGAGGCGCAGGCGGCGAAGGCGCCGCGCGCCGGCTATTTCGTCGCGGCGCTGGGGCCGGAGCTGCAGGTGGTCTTCCCCGACCTGCCGGCCGGCCGCTATGGGTTGATCGCCTTCCAGGATTTGGACAACAACGGCGAGCTTGCCACCGGCCTGTTCGGCATCCCCGCCGAACCGCACGGCTTCAGCCGCTCCGCCCGCGGCAGCTTCGGCCCGCCGGGCTTCGACGATTACGCGGTGGCGGTCGGGGCGTCGGGCGTGGCGACGACGGAGATCAGGCTGGTGGAGTGATGTGCGGCCTCACCCGCGCGGACAGCCCTCCTGGCGCCAGCGGGCGAGATAGTCGTCCAGGCCGCGGCCGGGGATCTCGTCGAACCGGCGGTCGAGCGCCAGCAGGGTTTCCATACGGTCGATGCGGAAGCTGCGGAACTCCTCGCGCAGCTCGCACCATGCGCCCAGCGTCCAGACGCGGCCCCAGAAGAACAGGCCCAGCGGCTGGACCGCGCGGGCGGAATGGGTGCCGTCCTGCCGCCGGTAATCGAACAGCACGACGCGCTTGGCGTTGATGGCGCAGCGCAGAACGTCCATCCGCTCGCGCAAGGGGGCGGGGAAGGAGAAGTCGGGGACGAAGACGCGGCTGTCGGCCAACTCGCGCCGCCGCGCCTCCGGCACCACCGCCTCGACCTTGTCGAGCGCGCGGGCGGCGGCATCGGCCAGACCGCCGCCGACCCAGGCGCGGGCGAGGCGGGCGCCGACCACCAGCGCCTCCACCTCGTCCTGGGTGAACATCAGCGGCGGCAGGTCGTAGCCGTCGCGCAGCAGGTAGCCGACGCCGGCCTCGCCCTCCACCGGCACGCCGGAGGAGGCGAGGTCGCGCATGTCGCGGTAGACGGTGCGCTCCGACACCTCCAGGCAGCGCGCCAACTCGGCAGCCGTCACCAGCCGCCCCTTGCGGAGATGCTGGACGATCTGGAACAGGCGGTCGGCGCGGCGCATGGCGGCGGCTCCGGTGGGGGGATCAGTGCATCGAATAGAGGCCGACGCGGTTGCCCTCGCTGTCGATGAACTGGGCGAAATAGCCGATTTCCGGGGTGATGAGCGTCTTCGGCACGATGATCCGGGCACCGGCCTGCTCGGCACGGGCCAGCGGGGCGGAGAGGTCTTCGCCGCCGTTCAGGTAGACGGTGGTGCCGTCGGCGCTGGGCTTGCAGGCTTCGTGCTTGATCAGGCAGCCCTTGACGGCGGTGCCCTCGGCCGGGAAGACGGCCATGGTCATGCCGCTGGGGCAGGGTTCCTGGACCATCTTGGCGGCGAAGACGGTCTCGTAGAAGCCGACGGCGCGGGCGAGGTCGGTGACCGGGATCTCGAACCAGGTGACGACGTGCGGGATGTTCATCGGATTGGCTCCTGACAGAAGGGAGTGGGATGTTCGTGGTTCGTGCCGGCACGTCCCCTTGATAGCACACCCCCTCCTGACAGCGTGATGTCAGGAGCAATCAGCTCCTTCAATGAAAATTGCGGCCCTTGGGAAATGGTCTTTCGGCATGGCGGTCCTCGCCGGTCAGTTCGGCCAGCCGGTGGGTCAGGTCGATCAGCGATTCCACCCGCAGATGGACGACGCCCTCCTGGTTCTGCACCCGGCCGGTGGCGGCCATCAGCCGGGCGGTCATGATCGGGCGGCGGAAGGTTTCGAAGGCATCCGGCATGACGACGAGGTTGGCGACCCCGGTCTCGTCCTCCAGCGTGATGAAGACGACGCCCTCGGCGCTGCCCGGCCGCTGGCGGACCAGGACGAGGCCGGCGGTGGTCAGGCGCCGGCCGTCGCGAGCCTGGGCAAGCCGCGCCGCCGGGGTGATGCCGGGCAGGCCGTCGCGCAACAGCGACAGAGGGTGGGCCTTCAGCGACAGGGACAGGCTGGTGTAATCCATCACCACATGTTCGCCGAGCGCCATGGCGGGCAGGGGGGCTTCGGGTTCCTCGGCCATTGGATTGTACGGGGGGCCGTCGAGGCGGGCGAAGAGCGGCAGCGGCTGGTCGCCCAGCGCCCGCACCGCCCACAGCGCCGCCCGGCGGTCGAGCCCGACGGAGCGGAAGGCGTCTGCCTTTGCCAGCTTTTCCAGGGCCGCAACCGGCAGGCGGGCGCGCCGCCAAAGGTCGTAGGGGTCGCGGTAGCCGCCGGCGCGGGAGAGGACGATGGCGTCGGCGTGCGACTCGGTGAAGCCCTTGATGAGGCGGAGGCCGAGGCGGAGGTGGGAAGTGCCCTCTCCGAGATTCCCCCTCTCCCCCCCGGGGAGAGGGTCGGGGTGAGGGGGATGCGTGGTGTGGATCTCTTCGGCTGCGCCGAACCCCCTCATCCTAACCTTCTCCCCGGGGGGGAGAAGGGACTGGTGTAGGGCGGGAGAGGGCGCATATTCCACCGCGCAATCCCAGCCCGACAGGTTCACATCGGGCGGCAGCACCGTCACGCCGTGCTCCCTTGCATCGCGGACGATCTGCGCCGGGGCGTAGAAGCCCATGGGCTGGCTGTTCAGCAGGGCGGCGGCGAAGATGGCGGGGTGGTGGCGCTTGATCCAGGCGGAGACATAGACCAGCAGGGCGAAGCTGGCGGCGTGGCTTTCCGGGAAGCCGTACTCGCCGAACCCCTCGATCTGCTGGAAACAGCGCTCGGCAAAGGTGGGGTCACAGCCGTTGGCGATCATGCCGGCGATGAACTTGTCGTGGAACAGCTGGACCTTTCCGGTCTTGCGGAAGGCGGCCATGGCGCGGCGCAGCTGGTCGGCCTCCTCCGCGGTGAAGCCGGCACCGACCATGGCGACCTTCATCGCCTGCTCCTGGAACAGCGGCACGCCCAACGTCTTGTAGAGGACCGGCTCCAGCTTCGGCATCGGGTAGGTGATGTCCTCTGCCCCGCTGCGGCGGCGCAGGTAGGGATGGACCATCCCGCCCTGGATCGGGCCGGGGCGGACGATGGCGACCTCGATCACCAGATCGTAAAATTTCTTGGGCTTCAGCCGGGGCAGCATGCTCATCTGCGCGCGGCTTTCGACCTGGAAGACGCCCAGGCTGTCGGCCCGCCCCAGCATCTCGTAGACCGCCGGGTCCTCCTTGGGCAGGCTGTCGAGCGTCCAGCGCTGCCCGTGCACCTGCTCGATCAGGTCGAAGGCGCGATGGATGCAGGTCAGCATGCCCAGCGCCAGCACGTCGACCTTCAGGATGCCCAACGCGTCGATGTCGTCCTTGTCCCATTCGATGGTGCTGCGATCCTCCATCGCCGCATTGGCGACGGGGCAGAGATCCGACAGCGGGCCACGGGTGATGACGAAGCCGCCGACATGCTGCGACAGATGGCGGGGAAAGCCGATCAGCTCCTGAGCGAGTTCCAGCGTGCGCTTGAGCCTTGGATCATCGGGATCGACGCCGAGCGAGCGGGCACGCTCCTCGTCGACGCCGTCGCGGCTCCAGCCCCAGATGGAGCCGGTCAGCCGCGCCACCAGATCGGCCGACAACCCCATCGCCTTGCCGACCTCGCGCAGGGCGCTGCGGGCGCGGTAGCGGATGACGGTGGCGGTCAGGCCGGCGCGGGCGCGGCCGTACTTCCTGTAGATGTACTGGATCACCTCCTCGCGCCGCTCATGTTCGAAATCGACGTCGATGTCGGGGGGCTCGCCGCGGGCGGTGGAGATGAAGCGCTCGAACAGCAGATCGACCTCGGTCGGATCGACCGACGTGATGCCCAGGCAGTAGCAGACGGCGGAATTGGCCGCACTGCCGCGCCCCTGGCAGAGGATGCCCTGGCTCCGCGCGAATCGGACGATGTCGTGGACGGTCAGGAAATAAGGGGCGTAATGCAGCTCCCCGATCAAGGCCAACTCATGCTTGACGGCGGCGCGGACCTTGTCGGGGATGCCGCCGGGATACAGTCTTGCGCCCCCCTCCCAGGTCAGCGTCACCAGCGTGTCCTGCGGATCGCGGCCCTCCGCCACTTCGTCGGGATATTCATAGCGCAACTCGTCCAGCGAGAAGCGGCAGGCCTCGGCGATCTCCAGAGTGCGGGCGACGGCGTCGGGGTGGTCGCGGAACAGGCGCACCATCTCGACGGCCGGTTTCAGGTGGCGCTCGGCATTGGCGGACAGCCGCCAGCCGGCCTCGTCGATGGTGGTGTGGTGGCGGATGCAGGTCATCACGTCGGCCAGCGCCCGCCGGCCGGCGCCATGATAGAGCACGTCGTTGGTGGCGACCAGCGGCACTCCCTCCGCCTCCGCCAGCCCGGCCAGCCAGCGCAGCCGCCGGGAATCGTCGCCCTGGTAGCGGTGGCTCGCCGCCAGATAGAGCTGCCCGCGCGCCAGCCCGCCGCGCCAGGCGCGCAGTTCGCGCAGGAACGACTCGGCAGACTGGCCGGCGCGCTGGTGGGGGCCGAGCAGCAGGAACAGCATGCCCTCGGCATGGGCCAGCACGTCGGCGCGGGCGATGAAGCACTCGCCCTTCGGCGCCCGCATCTTGCCCAGGGTCAGCAGCCGCGACAGCCGGGCATAGGCGGCGCGGTCGGTCGGGTAGGCCAGCAGGCTGTCGGCGTCGGTCAGGTCGAGCCGGCAGCCGATCAGCGCCCGGATGCCCGCCTTCTTCGCCGCCGCATGCATCTGCACCACGCCGGCCAGCGAATTGCGGTCCGTCACCCCCACCGCCGCCAGCCCGAGCGCCGCCGCGGTCATCGCCAGCTCGTCAGCGTGCGAAGCCCCCTCCAGAAAGCTGAAGTTGGTGGCGACCTGCAACTCTGCGTAACGGATCATGGCAAGGCTCCCCGGCGCGCGTGGATGGGTGCGCGCGGGGATGATAGTCCGAAAATGGGATTGGTGTCATTATTGTGGCGGGGAAGTGTTGGCTTCGATTGCCCCCACCTAACCTCCCCCGCTGGGCGGGGGAGGGACTGCCGCTGCCTTTTCAAACAAGCGCTTAATCCCCTCCCCCGCCCAGCTCTCGCACAAAGCTTCGCTTTGTGCTGACGCGACAGGCGGACCGTAGGTCCGCTGAGAGCGGGGGAGGGTCAGGGTGGGGGCGATCGAAGCCGAAACTCACCCCAAGTAGGACTCCACGCCCATGACCGCGAAGCCCTTGTTCTCCGGGAAGCGGGCGTTGACCTTTTCGCGGGCCTTCTTCTCGTCCAGCGCCCAGACCAGAAAGCGCCGGCCGCGCTTCCAGCTGTCCAGCGCGGTGGGGGTGAGGCTGGCGTTGACGCGGGAGGCGTATTCGATGTTGACCACCCGCAGAAGCCAGCCCTGGTCCTTCTGGGTGCGGCGGTCGTCCAGCACATAGATGCGGCGGTCGGCGGCGCCGGCGGCCTTCAGGCGCTGTTCGAGATCCTCGCAGCCCAGCTCGGCCATCGCCTTGCGGCGGCGGGCGTCGCGCAGGTCGCGGGCCTGCTGCAGCGTGACTCGGGCGATCTTCTTGATCCGCTCCACCTGCGCCTGCTTGCGCGAGACGGCGGTGGCGATCCGCTCCTCCGACGTCTTCAGGCGGCGCAGAGCCAGCAGCAGCGACACCGCCAGCGAGGCGAGGCCGACCAGGCCGGCGAAGATGTAGGGCATGCTGTCCATGGCGCGTCCTCTATCTCAGCTCGCTTTGGCGACCGGCGTGTCGGCGGACAGGAACTCCTGCATCCGCGTCACCGCATAGCCGAAGGCGGGCGGATAGCGCCGCTCGATCTCGGTCCGCGCTTCCGCCATCGAGCGCGCCCACACCTCGATCATCTGCGGCTGCGCCCAGCTCGGGTCGACCAATGCGTGCTGGCTCTGCTGGACGGCGCCGGTGCCGACATATTTGTTCACGACCATGGCGACGTAGCAGGGACTGCCCTGGACCTCCTCGCCGACCAGGCGGACCAGCCGTTCGCCGGATTGGCGCGCATCCTCGATCTGGCGTTCCATCACCTTGCGGCGGCGCAGCACATCCTCGACTGCGCCGTCCAGTTCCTTCAGCTCGCGGATGCGGTCGCCGCGGCGGGCTTCGAACTTCGTCTCCATCTTGGCGCGGCGGGCGATGACGTCGCGCACCCCCTCCGACCCGTGGCGGCGTTCGATCGCGCGTTCGCCGAGCACGATGACGAGCTTGCCGATGCCGAACCCCAGCCCCGACAACCCGAAGGCGGTGATCAGCGCGTTGGTATAGTCCTGCCACATGTGCGAGTCCCCGATCGGGAATGCAATCCGGGTGGATGCTTCCGACCCTAAGGAGTACCCCCTCGCTTGCCGTGGTTCAATCGCGGCGCTGTAACGATATTTCACATGAAACATGCCGGTAGGGGACGAATGTCTTATCCCTCCGCCCGTTCCACCCGGTTGCGACCAGCCTGTTTGGCGGCGTGCAGCGCATGTTCGGCACGGTGCAGGGTCTGTTCGACGCCGGGTTCACTGGGCAGCCAGTCGGCCACGCCGATGCTGGCGGTGACGGGGATCGCCCGCTCCTCCAGCAGGATGGGGCTGTCGGCCAGGGCTGCGCGCACCCGTTCCGCCACCACGGCGGTGCCGGCCCCGTCGGTTTCCGGCAGAAGCACCACGAACTCCGCCCCGCCGGAGCGGGCGATGTGGTCGGAGATGCGCAGCGCCGCCCGCACCCGCTTCACCACCGCGCGCAGGACCGCATCGCCGGCGGCGTCGCCATGGGTGTCGTTGACCGCCTTGAAGCCGTCGAGGTCGAGCAGGAAGACGCCGAGATGCCGGCCATAGCGGCGCGCCCGCGCCAGCTCCGCCGCCGCCAGCTCCAGGAAGCGGCGGCGATTCCACACGCCGGTCAGCGGGTCCAGCGTCGCCATGCGGTTCAGGCGGACGGTCGCCTCCTCCAGCGCGCGGCTGCGCTCGGCGAGGCGGCGTTCGAGATCCGCCAGCTCGGCATAGGCGCGGAGTGCCGTGACCACGCTGGTGAACAGGCGGCGCGCCGTCAGCTCCGTCTTCGCGGTATAGCCGTCGATCTCATAGGCGAGGACCAGATCCTCCTCCGGCACGCGGGCCGGCTGGCCGGTGCGCAGGACGATGCGGACGGCGCGGTTGCCCAGATTCTGGCGGATTCGGCGGACCAGCTGCAGGCCGGCATCCTCGGTCTCCATCACCACGTCGAGCAGGATGACGGCGATGTCCGGGGTGTTGCGCAGGATGCGCTCCGCCTCCGCCGCGCTGGCGCAGTCGAGCAGGCGGACGGGACGGTCGCGGAAGCGCAGCCGGGCGAGCGCCAGCCGGGTTACGGCATGCACCTCCGGCTCGTCGTCGGCGACCAGCACCAGCCAGGGAGGAGCGCCGGGATCGGTGGCCTCCGCCGCGGCGGAGGCATTCCGCGGGTCGGGAGACTCGTCCGAGGCGAACAGGAGATCATGGGACATGGCTGCCGGCTCGGAACTGTACACGGTACACGTAAGGATAGAACCACGCGGCCGCCGCCGATGCAACGGTGCCGAGTGCCGCGCCCGCCCCATATCATTTTGGATGGGGTGCGGCAAAATTGACGGCGGATCGGTCGGGCCGGTGGCGCGTTTCGCCATTCGGGGCTTGCGCGGCGACGCCAAGCCACCTTAGGCATGGCCGTGTGTACGAAACGATCGGAGCGGACCGGGTATGGAAGCAAGCATGGACGGGCGGGAGCATGCGGCGAAGCTGCGCGCGCTCGCGCTGGGGGCGCTGGGTGTCGTCTATGGCGACATCGGCACCAGCCCGCTCTACACGCTGCGCGAATGCCTGACCGAGGGCGGCGGCTTCCCGCTGACGCCCGAGGTCATCCTGGGTGTGCTGTCTCTGATCTTCTGGGCGCTGATCATCACGGTGACGGTGAAATACGTCGTCTTCATCATGCGCGCCGACAACCAGGGCGAGGGCGGCATCCTGGCGCTGACCGCGCTGGCTCTGCGCGGCATGCGGCCGGGCCACCGGCGGACCGGGATGGTCATGGCGATCGGCGTGATGGGCGCCTCGCTGTTCTACGGCGACAGCCTCATCACCCCCGCCATCTCGGTGCTGAGCGCGGTGGAGGGGCTGCATGTCGTCGCCCCCGCCCTGGACAGCTACGTCATCCCGATCACGCTGACCATCCTGGTCGGCCTGTTCGTCCTGCAGCGGTTCGGGACGGAGAAGGTCGGCAAGCTGTTCGGCCCGGTGATGATGGTCTGGTTCCTGACGCTGGCGGCGCTGGGCATCGGGCAGATCATCCGCTATCCCGGTGTGCTGGGTGCGGTGTGGCCCGGCCATGCGGTGGAGATGCTGTTCAACCACGGCTGGCACGGCTTCCTGCTGCTGGGTGCGGTGGTGCTGGCGGTGACCGGGGCGGAGGCGCTCTATGCCGACATGGGCCATTTCGGCCGCAAGCCGATCCGCGGCGCCTGGTACGTCATCGTGCTGCCGTCGCTGCTGCTGTGCTATTTCGGCCAGGGCGCCCTGCTGCTGCACGAACCGGAGGCGATCGAGAACCCCTTCTTCCATCTGGCGCCGGACTGGGCGCAGGTGCCGCTTCTGCTGCTGGCGACCGCCGCCACCATCATCGCCGGGCAGGCGGTGATCTCCGGCGCCTATTCGGTGACGCTGCAGGCGATGCATCTGCGCTACCTGCCGCGGATGGAGGTGATGCATACCTCGGAGCATGAGAAGGGGCAGATCTACATGCCGCAGCTGACCTGGCTGCTGCTGGCCGGGGTCATCGTGCTGGTGCTGAGCTTCCAGACCTCCAGCAACCTCGCCGCCGCCTATGGCATCGCGGTGACCGGCACGATGGTGGCGACCACGCTGCTGGCCTACAAGGTGGCGCGCTCGCTCGGCCGCTGGAAGCTGTGGCAGGCGGTGCTGGCGCTGGTGGTGTTCCTGTCGGTCGATCTCGCCTTCTTCCTGTCCAATCTGATCAAGGTGGAGGAGGGCGGCTGGTTCCCGCTTGTGGTCGGCGCGATGGTCTTCCTGCTGATGGCGACGTGGCGGCGCGGGCGCGAGGTGGTGCGCAAGCGGCTGGCCGAGGACGCGCTGCCCTTCGACATGCTGCTGGAGCGGCTGAAGGGCGGGTCGGTGCAGCGGGTGCCGGGCACCGCCGTCTTCCTGACCGGCAACCCGCGCGGCCTGCCGCCGGGGCTGCTGCACAGCCTGAAGCACTACAAGGTGCTCCATCAACGGGTCGTGCTGTTGACCGTCGACATCGAGGACGTGCCCCATGTGCCGGACGACCAGCGCTTCGAGTTGAAGGCGCTGTCCGCCGGCTTCTTCCGGCTGATCGTCCATTTCGGCTTCAAGGACGAGCCCGACATTCCGCAGGCGCTGGAGATCCGGCGCATCCCGGGACTGCCGTTCGAGCCGATGGAAACGACCTATTTCGTCAGCCGCGAGACGCTGATCCGCACCCACGGCAAATCCGGCCTGCCGCGCTGGCAGGAACCGCTGTTCATCTTCCTGTCGAAGCTGTCGTCCAGCGCGTCGGAATATTTCTGCATCCCGCCCAACCGGGTGGTCGAGCTGGGCATGCAGCTGGAGATCTGAGGTCGTTTCTGCCGGCCAGAAGTTCCCTTGTGGGGCGGCGGGCGGGGGCAGTTTCTGCCGCCCCCGCCCGAAGGCCGCCCACCTCATGCCGCTACCGGCCGGTGCTCACCAGACGGCCTTCACCAGACTATAGAGACCGGCGGCTTGTAGGCGGAGGCGGCGAACATCTGCCGCACCGCCAGTTCCAGCTTGATCTGCGCCTCCGACTTCTTGACGAAGGACAGATCGATGTCGCCCAAGGACTTCACCACGCAGCCGGAGCGGCTGAGGTTGCGGAGCGCCGCCTGGGACGCCTGCTGTTTTTCCTCGGGGATGGCGGTGATTGTGGCCGATCCCTCCGGCGGCCTGACGACGTAGAGGTCGAATTTCGGCATGGGCACTCTCCGTTCTGACGAAAGGTCGAGTGCCCATCGCAAGGGCCGGGCCAACTGCCGCAATGGGCTCAGCGCCGGACCATCGGCGCCAGATCCTTGCGGATGCCGGCGTCGAGGCGGGCGTTCAGGTCCTCCATCATCCGGCGGGTGATGTCGAGGAAAGTCGCCTCGCGATCGGCCAGCGAGATGTTCTCCGCCACGGTGGTGGAGTGGGTGACGGTGGAGCGGGTCACGCCGCGGAAGCCGCCGCTGCCGGTGTCCGGCACCTCGCCGGCGATCTCCACCTCGATGCGCCCGTCATAGCGCTGGGCCTGGTCGTTGGTGAAATAGCCGGTGAGACCCTTCTTGGTGGGCAGGGGCACCTCGACGATGCTGGCGTCGCGGATGGTGACGCGCACGCGCCCCGGTCCGCCGGCCGCCTGCAGCCGCTCCGCCGCCCAGCGCCGCACCGCCTCGACCGGCGGAACGGCGGAGCGGTTCTCCACATGCTTGCCGCCAACCGGGCGGTAGGCGTCGACCACGTCGATGGTGCCGGCATTCAGCACGATCGGCCCGAAATTGGAGAAATCGACCGGCCGCGGCGCCGGCCGCGGCGGCGCGCTCTGGCAGGCGGCAAGCAGGAGGGTGGCCATTCCGGCGGCGAGGGCAAAGCGGCGCGACAGCATGGGGGCTCCGGTTCTTGGGCTGCGTTCGGCAACCTGGGTTACTGGAAAAGGAAAGGGGCGCGGCGCGGACGCCGCGCCCCCATGAACGCGCTGGTATCGGACCCTATTCCCCGTTACGAGGCAGGTCCATACACGCGGTCGAGATCCGCGTCGGTGAAGTGGTAGTCGGTCGAGCAGAACTGGCAGGTCACCTCGACCCGGCCGTCGTCGATCTTCAGCTCCTGCACCTCTGCGCGGGGCAGGCTGCGCAGCATGTTTTCCACCCGCTCGCGCGAGCAGCGGCAGCCGAAGCGGAGCGCATGGCCCTCGTAGACGCGCACGCCGTCCTCGTGGAACAGGCGGTAGAGCAGGTCGGAGGCGGCAAGATCGGTCGACAGCAGCTCGTCGCCGGTGACGCTGGCCATCAGCACCATAGCGCGGCGCCAGTCGTCCTCGTTGTCCGACGCGACCAGACCCTGCTCCTGCGGCAGGCGCTGGACCATGATGCCGCCGGTGCGCCACTGGCCGGGGGTGCCGTCCGGCTTGACCTCGCGGTCGACCGAGACGGTCAGGCCGGTGTCGATCTGTTCCGACTGGCGGAAGTAATGCTGGACGCAGTCGGTCAGCGTCTTGCCGTACAGCTCGACGATGCCCTGGTAGCGGTCGGTGTCCTGACCCTGGTCCACCGTGAAGGCGATGTAGCCCTTGCCGAGCAGCGCCGCGGCCGGGGCGATGTCGACGTCCCGCTCGGCCTTGGCCAGGGCTTCCGGATCGAACTGGGCATAGGCGCGCACGTCGCCGACCGAGGTGACGTCGGCCACCATCAGGCGGATCGGCCCGTCGCCCTTGGTCTGCAGCGTGAAGATGCCCTCGTACTTCAGCATGCTGGCGAGCAGCACGGCCAGCGTCGCCGTCTCCGCCAGGAAGCGGGCGACGGTGGGCGGATAGTCGTGGCGGGTCAGGATCTCGTCGATCGCCGGCCCCAGCTTGACGACGCGGCCGCGCAGGCGCGACGCCTCGATCTGGAACGGCAGGACGAAATCATCGGTGAGCGGGCGGACGGACGGATCGTCCATAGGGCGGATTCCTTAAGACAGAGACCGGTTATGCAGGCGTAGGGCCGAAGATCGGGGCGGAGAGCGGCCGAATCAAGATCGGCAGGGCACCCATGCATGGGGGTGGCCTGTGGTGTGGGGAAGTTAGGCCCCCACCCTGACCCTCCCCCGCTGGGCGGGGGAGGGGATTGGACCTTTGTTGGCATTCGGCGGCAGTCCCTCCCCCGCCCAGCGGGGGAGGTTAGGTGGGGGTCTAACCTACGCTCAATCCAGAACGCCTATGCACCAGCCGAGGATGGCCTTCTGGGCGTGCAGGCGGTTTTCCGCCTCGTCCCAGACCACCGAATGGCGGCCGTCGATCACGCCGTCGGTCACTTCCTCGTTCCGGTGGGCCGGCAGGCAGTGCATGAACAGCGCATCCGGATGGGCGTGCGCCATCAGCGCCTCGTTCACCTGATAGGGGGTGAGGATCGCCGCGCGCTCGTCCACGTCGGTGTTGTGCATCGAGGCCCAGGCGTCGGTGATGACGCATTCGACCCCGCGCACCGCCTCTTCCGGCGATTCGGTGACGACCAGACGGCCGGTGCCCTCGCGCTCCGCCCAGGCCAGCAGCTCCGGCGACGGGCCGTAGACGGTCGGGCAGGCCAGACGCAGCTCGAAGCCGAAGCGGACGGCGGCGTGCGCCCAGCTGACCGCGACGTTGTTGCAGTCGCCGATCCAGGCGACCGTCCGGCCGTTGATCGGACCGCGATGCTCCTCGAAGGTCATCAGGTCGGCCATGATCTGGCAGGGGTGGGTCTGGTCGGTCAGGCCGTTGATGATCGGGATGCTGGCATGGGCCGCCAACTCATGCACCCGCTCCTCGCCGGTGGTGCGGACCATCACGGCGTCGACGAATCGGGACAGCACGCGGGCGGTGTCGCCGATGGTCTCGCCGCGGCCCAGCTGCATGTCGTCGGGCTTCAGCACCACGACGCTGCCGCCGAACTGCTGCATGCCGACCTCGAACGAGACGCGGGTGCGGGTCGAGGGCTTCTCGAAGATCAGGGCCAGCGAACGGCCGGCCAGCAGGGTGGAATGGGCCAGCCGGTCCTTCTTCAGGTCGGCCTTGATGCGGACGGCATGGTCGAGCAGACGGCGCAGGGTGGCGCCGTCCAGCCGGTCGATGTCGAGAAAATGCCGGACCGTGTTGTTGTTATTGTCGCCGCTCATCCCACGCACTCCTGCGCCGTCCGGTCGAGAATCGCGACGGCTTCGTTCACTTCGGCTTCGCCGATGTTCAGGGGCGGCAGCAGCCGCACCACATTGTCGCCGGCCGGGACCGACAGCAGGCCGTTGGCGCGCAGCTTCGTCACCACCTCGCCGACCGGCTGGCCCAGCTTCAGGCCCAGCATCAGGCCCTGGCCACGCAGTTCCAGGAACAGCGACGGATACTTGGCGACCAGCTCTTCCAGACGGCCGCGCAGAGAGGCCGAGGTCTGCTGTACGGTGTCCAGGAAGCCCGGCGCCAGCATGACGTCCAGCACGGCGTTGCCGACGGCGGTCGCCAGCGGGTTGCCGCCATAGGTCGAGCCGTGGGTGCCGGCGGTCATGCCCGACGCCGCGCGCTCGGTGGCAAGGCAGGCGCCGAGCGGAAAGCCGCCGCCGATGCCCTTGGCGACGCACATGACGTCCGGGGTGATGCCGGCCCATTCATGGGCGAACAGCTTGCCGGTGCGGCCCATGCCGCACTGGATCTCGTCCAGGAACAGCAGCAGGCCATGCTCGTCGCACAGCGCGCGCAGGCCACGCAGGAACTCCACCGAGCCGGCGCGGATGCCGCCCTCGCCCTGGATCGGCTCGACGCAGATTCCGCCGGTCTGCGGCGTGATCGCGGCGCGCACGGCGTCGAGGTCGCCGAACGGCACCTGATCGAAGCCGTCCAGCAGCGGGTCGAAGCCGTGCACCAGCTTCTCCTGCTTGGCGGCCGAGATGGCGCCAAGCGTGCGGCCGTGGAAGGCCTGCTCGAAGGTGATGATGCGGTTCTTCTGCGGGTTGCCGGAGTCATAGTGGTACTTGCGGACGGCCTTGGCGCCGCATTCCCACGCTTCCGCACCGGAGTTCGTGAAGAACACCGTGTCGGCGAAGGTCACCTCGGTCAGGCGCTTGCCAAGGCTCTCCTGTCCGGCGACCCGGAACAGGTTGGAGGTGTGCCACAGCTTCTTCGCCTGCTCGGTCAGCTTTTCGACCAGATAGGGGTGCGCGTGACCCAGCGCGTTCACCGCGACGCCGGCGGCGAAGTCGAGGAATCGTCGCCCGTCGGTCGCGTAGAGATACGGACCTTCACCGCGCTCGAACACGACGTCGGCGCGGGCGTATGTGGGCATAACGACGGGGATCACGGCTTTGGACTCCAAAAATGGAAAATCCGGCGGCCATGCCTGACCGCCGGGAACGGCAAATATCCGGGGATTGATGGGTTCTGTCAACGGATAGGGGTGGGAAAGCGCGGCGATTGCCGCGTCTTTACGCCTTGAGCTTGTATCCGGTCTTGAACATGCGCCAGGCGAGCCACCAAAGGCCGGCATTCACGCCCAGCATCACCGCGACGCCAAGCCAGCGCGCCCCGTCGGACACCCCGATGAAGCCGTAGCGGAAGCCGTCGATCATGTAGAAGAACGGGTCGAAATGGGCGACCCACCAGAAGACCGGCGGCAGCGTGTCGACCGAATAGAAGGTGCCGGACAGGAAGGACAGCGGCGTCACCACGAAGTTGGTGACCGCGGCGATGTTGTCGAACTTCTCCGACCAGACACCGCCGACCAGACCCAGCAGCGACAGCAGCATCGACGCCATCACCGCGTGGAACAGCACGAAGCCGGGATGCGGCATGTGCATCGGGATCACCGCCCAGATGGCGAGCCCCGTCACCAGACCGACCACGACGCCCCGGGTGATGCCGCCGAAGACGAAGCCGCTGACCAGTTCCATCGGCGACAGCGGCGGCATCAGGATGTCGACGATGTTGCCCTGGACCTTGGCGATGACGACGGAGGAGGAGGTGTTGGCGAAGGCGTTCTGCACCATCGCCATCATGATCAGGCCGGGCGCCAGGAATTGCAGATAGGGCGTCTCGCCCACCATCCGCACCGCCGACCCGAGCGACAGGGCGAACACCGCGTAATAGAGCAGCGTCGTCACCACCGGCGCCCAGACGGTCTGCTGGTGCACCTTGATGAAGCGCCGTACCTCGCGTGCGTAGAGCGTCCACAGGCCGATCCAGTTGACGGTACCGACATTGCGCGGCATGGGAGGAAGGGGAAGGGTCATCGCGTCACGATCTGCCTTTTGGGAACCGGCCGGTGTAAGGCCACGGACTGTACGTGCCCCCCGTCCATCCGGCAACCGCCGCCTCCGAAGGGACTGCCATGAGCACTGACGACAAGCGTTCCGCTTCCCCGGCCAGAAAGCCGCCGAAGCGGGTCACGCCGCAATATCTGGAGAATGCGGCGCTGCATTACCTGGAGCGCTTCGCCAGTTCGACGGCCAACCTGCGCCGGGTGCTGATGCGCAAGGTGGACCTGTCGGCCAAGGCGCACGGCACCGACCGCGAGGAGGGTGCCCGCTGGATCGACGAACTGCTGGCCCGCTATGTCCGCAGCGGCCTGCTGAACGACGAGACCTATGCCCGCATGCGGACGGAGAGCCTCCATCGCCGCGGCGCCTCCACCCGGCTGATCGCCCAGAAGCTGGCCGGCAAGGGCATCGGCCGCGACGAGGCCGACAAGGCGCTGGACAGCCTGCGCGAGGATGTCGGGCCCGATCTGGACCTGACGGCGGCGCTGGCTTTGGCGAAGCGGCGGCGGCTGGGGCCGTACCGCCGGCCGGAGCAGCGCGAGGCGCTCCGCGACAAGGACATGGCGGCGCTGGGGCGGGCAGGCTTCGGGTACGAGATCGCCCGGCGGGTGGTGGATGCGGAGGACCCGGAGGAGTTGTTGGGGGAGTGAAAGTTGGACCCCCACCCTAACCCTCCCCCGCTCTCAGCGGACCTCCGGTCCGCCTGCCGCGTCAGCACAAAGCAAAGCTTTGTGCGAGAGCTGGGCGGGGGAGGGGATTGGTGCTGATGCGGGAGAGCGGCGGCAGTCCCTCCCCCGCCCAGCGGGGGAGGTTAGGTGGGGGTCTAACGCCGCGAAGCCGAAGCACCCCCCAGAAACGACGAAACGCGCGGCACCCTTTCGGATGTCGCGCGCCGCTCTCTTACCGGGAGTCGGAATCGTCCTGTACGCGTCCTAATTCTTGTCGGCGGAGCGGCAAGCGCCCCGCCTCAGCACACCAAACGCGTCCCGGATGCCGGGGAAGCTATCAGGCCGCGACCTGCTGCTTCTCCTGGGCCTTGGCGATCCGGCGCTTGATGCGACGGGCGTCGAGGCTCAGGACGGCGTCCTTCGCATCGAGCAGGAAGGCGTCGAGGCCGCCCTTGTGCTCGATCGAGCGGATCGCGTTCACCGAGAGGCGCAGACGCACCAGCTGCCCCAGGCTGTCGCTGAGCAGCGACGTTTCCTGGAGGTTCGGCTGGAAGCGGCGGCGATTCTTGTTGTTGGCGTGGCTGACGTTGTTGCCAAACTGCGTGCCCTTGCCGGTCACGGAGCACCGACGTGCCATCGGACTGATCCTTTACTTTAGCAAATGAAACCCGGTAACGGACGGCCTGCCGCCCGAAGGAGGCCGCTATATAGTCGAACAAAAGCGCCGTCGTCAAGCCGGGATCCGCGATGAAACCGTCAAAAGCCGAGTCGTCGCGGAAAGGTGGAGAGTCGAAGCGCGGCGGCCTCTTCGATCAGGCGAAGAGACGCGCCGCGCCAATCTTGCCGTGACCGGTGTCAGTTCACGGTGGGGGAGGTCTTCGACGCCGGCTTGGCGGCAACCGGCTTGGCCTGGCGGCGCGGCGCCGGCTTGGCCACCGCCTTCACCTCCTCGGCGAAGGCGGCGGCCGGAGCGGCCTGCTCGGCCTTCACCGTCTCGACCAGTTCCTGCACTGGAACCTCGACCGGCTTGGCGGCGGCGACCGGAGCGGTCTCGGCAGCCTTGACCGGAACCGGGGCCGGCGCCGGAGCGGCTTTCGGTGCCTCGACGGCCGGGGCCGGCGCGGGGGCTTCGACCTTTGCCTCGATCTTCGGCGCCTCGGCCTTCGGGGCGGCGACCGTCACCAGCGTCGGCTTCGGAGCCTCGGCCTTCGGGGATGCGACCGGAGCGGGCGCGGCAACCGGAGCGGCATCGGCGGCCGGAGTCGGCAGGGTGGTGATCTCGGCGGCGATCTTGGTGGAGACGTCCAGGAAGCCCTGCACGCTCTCGGTCACGCGGGCCTGGGCGGTGGACAGCCAATCGCGCTGCAGCGCCGCCAGATCGGCGGGGGTGCGGGCCTTGCCCAGCCCGGCGGCCAGACGGCTGGCGTCGTTCACCGAGGCGGTCACGCCGTCGAACCAGCGGCGGTAGCCGTCCTGGACCAGGGTGGCGACGCGGGCGGACTTGGCCGCGGTGGTTTGGGCGTTGGTCTTGAACAGGTTCAGGACGTTGGCGGGGGTCGGCTGAGCGGTCATGGCGTTGTCTCCCGTGGAAAAGGCACATTGGCGGAAACGGAAAGGCCGCTCCGGCGTAACCCCAGGAGACCGCGGGCACCCCGGCCCAAGCGATGTTCATCGAATCGACAAAGGCCGAATCGACACACGTCGCCCCTTTCCCGCCCGGCGCAGAATAGCCCTACGGTTGGTGCGGTGCAACGGATTTGTTGCGGTGCAGCATAAGCTGAACGGATTATGCCGGGCCCACTTATGATTCGCTCGGTTGGTCGAGGAAGCGCCCCAGCAGGATATGGGCGGCGGCGGCCGGAATGGTGGTTCCGGCGGTCACCTCCGCCTCGAGTCGCGCCAGATCGGCCCGCACGGCGGGATGAGCACGGAAGCGGTCGATCAGCGTCTCGCGGATCTCGCTCCACAGCCAGGCGCGGGCCTGTTCGGCCCTGCGGGTGGCGCGGGCGCCGTTGGCCTCCGTCAGCGCCTTGTGCTCGCCGATGGTCTGCCACACCGTGTCGATGCCGATCTTCTGGAAGGCGGAGCAGCTGAGCACCGGCACCCGCCAGTCGCCGTGGCGCAGCAGGGCCAGCGCGTGGCGATAGTCGGCGACGGTGTGGCGGGCGGGGGGGGGGGGGG
>NZ_LGQU01000091.1:0-43319 GCF_003115935.1 Azospirillum sp. TSH20 | reverse complement strand
ATGGGGGGGTAAACCCCGCCATATCCGGTCCGACCGTGCTCTGGCTGCTACTGGCGGCGATCGGCGGCACAGGCCTCCTGGTGGTTTGGCGGCGGGGCCAGCGCTCGCGAATGGTTCCGGCTTCCCCCAGGCATGAGCCGGTCGTTGAGGCCGTGAGCTTGGATGGACACGGGCCTATCGTGTCGGCCAAGCCGGCGCAAATGGCGACGCTTCTTGATGCCGCTGATGAAAATGCCCGGGTCGCCTTGTTAAGGGTCAACCCACCGAAGGTAGAAATGGCAGTGTCAACTCCAGCCGAAGAAGCGGGAAACGGCTTGGAGGTTACGAAACCGGAGGCCAAAGAGCAGGCTGCCGGGGTTGAGGTGACCGCCCCCCAATTCGGCGATGCCGGTTCGCCATCGCCTGGCGAGATGAACCGTCGCCGTGTGACCGAGATCCTTGCCCGCAAAGCACCACTTTCCGCACCAAATCCGCCTCCACCACCTGCGCCGACACCGGGCGAGATGAACCGCCAGCGTGTGGCCGAAATCCTCACCCGCAATGCTCCGCTTTCTCCACCACTGCCGGCAAAGCCCCTTTCGCCGCCGGCGGTGCAGTCCCCGACCCTGTTCGGTGAAATGGCCGACACCATCGACTGGAGCAATCTAGGGCTTGGGCGGACGCAAGCCGCTCCGTCGCCGCCACCTCCTCCTCCCGCCCTCGCGGAAGCCGGAGGGTGGGTGCCGGCGGGGAGGTCGGTGACGGTGGCTGGCATCACAATCGCGGACGGGATGGTCTATGTCGGCCGGCATCTGCCCCGGCTGGATCGTGCCGGAACAGAAAACTGTCTGATCGATCCGTCACTTCCGGTTCGTTCAGGGACGACGCAATGGCGGATCGGCTATTTCCCGTCCTATGCGGGACTCGACCCGGTCTACCGCTACGCCTATCTGCGCTGGCTCGCCGATGGACGTTCGACCCCGGAGGCGGATATGGGGTTGGTCTTCCTGTTCTTTTATGGGCTGGAGCGACGGCTGATCGGCGACCGCAGCCAGGCGGATGCTCCCGCAATCATTGCCGAAGTCGAGCGGCTGCGCCGCGTCTACGGCGCCAACGCCTCCTTTATGCGCTATTCCGGTCAGCTCCTGACCATGGCGCGACTGATGTTCGAAGGCGTGCCGGGCGAACCGCCGGACCTTCATGACCGCAATTGGGAAATGCCGCTCGACCTCAAGGTTGGTTTGGGTCATCGCGTTGCGACGGGCGAGGCGATCAGGGGCGACTGGATGCTGGCGTGGCTGCATTGCGATCCCGATCTGGTTTGGCGCACGCCGGCGATGCGTGCGCCGGAACAATTCCGTGCCCTTTTCCTGCGTCGCTTCGCCGAACGATTCCCCAACGGCATCACCGTCAAACCGCCGCAACGCAAGCTGCGCCCCGCCTATCAGGCGTGCAGCGGAACCTTCCGCGCATCGGTGTCCATCGAGGTCGCCGGGGCGGAACTGCCGGACGTGGCGGCGCTCAGCGCGCCGCTGACCAAGGCGCGACCGCTGGCGGAAACCTGCATGGACGCTCTGGACCCCTACAGCCGCTTTCTCGGCCGCAGTCCGGAGCGGCGCGACAGCCTAGAGGCCTTCGCGCTGCTGCCGGCCGAATTGCGTGAAACCCCGCCACCGGCGGTGGAAGGGTTGCGTCGCTGGCTGGACGGGCTTGCCGCCGACCGTCCGGCCCTGGTCCCCTGGACCGAGCTTCTGCAGCGGGTGAATGGCGCCCTTCCCGACAAGCCGGGCAAGCGCGACGTGCAGGGCTTGGCGTCGTCCCTGGCGGTTCTGGGTTACGGGATCGAACCCGACCCGGCCTTCGGCGGGCGGTTGCCTCGCCAGAACGAGCCACTCGCGCTATTCCGGATCGTTGGGGACGGAATGCGGGACGGTGCGCCGGACGGGGCCGCGTCCGACGCCTACCGTAACGCGCTTCTGCGGTTGACGCTGGCGGTGATGGTCGCCGGGGCGGACGGCAGCGTCGCGGCGGAAGAGCGGGCGCTGCTTGCCGCGCATATCGCCGACGCGCCCGACCTGTCGGAGGACGAGCGGCGACGTCTGGCTGCGCATGTCCATTGGCTGGAGGCCTGCCCGCCCGACCGCAATGCGCTGAAGTCGCGCGCGGCGGCCCTGCCGGTCGAGGCGCGGGACAATGTCGGCCGGCTGGCCATCGCCATGGCCGCTGCCGACGGGCGGGTGGACGCCGAGGAGATAATGCTGCTCCAGAGGCTCTACAAGCTCCTGGGTCTCAATCCCGACACGCTGTACTCCGATCTGCACGCCCTTGGGGCGGAGGACCGGGGCGGTTCCGGTCCTATCGGCGGTCCTGCTGCCACCGCGCCGGAACCTGACGCATCCGCCGGGCTGCGCCTGGACCCCGAACGCATCCGCCGCATCCAGGCGGATACCGCCCGTGTGTCCAGCGTGCTGGGGTCGGTGTTCGCCGACGAGGTCGCGGTGCCGGAAACCCCGCCCCCCGTCGCTGCGGCCGACGATAAGGAGGATGCGGATGAAGACGATCCTTTCGACGGGCTGGATTCCCAACACCGGACCCTGCTGCGCGAACTCTGCGCCGCCGAACGGTGGAGCCGCGACGATTACATGGCGCTCGCCCGCTCGCTGGAGCTGATGCCGGACGGCGCCATCGAAACGATCAACGAATGGGCCTTCGACCGCTTCGACGAGGCCATCCTCGACGATGACGATCCGATCACCGTCACCCTCTCCCTTCTGCAACCGTCCATGCCGGAGCCTGCTGCGCATGTCTGAACCGATCGCCAAGATCAAGCCCAAGGACCGCGATGCCATCCTTCAGGCGCTGCGTGCCGGCGTCGTGCCTCGCCTGGGGCTGCAACACATCCAGGTCGGCCGCGCCCGTGAGGTCGAGGAGATGATCCGCGACGTTGAGCGGATCGCCCAGGGCGGTGCGTCCATCCGCTTCATCATCGGCGAATATGGGGCGGGCAAGACCTTCTTCCTCAACCTCGCCCGGTTGATCGGACTGGAAAAGAAGCTGGTGGTGGTCGGCGCCGATCTGGCCCCCGACCGCCGTCTCCACGCCAGCGGCGGACAGGCGCGCGGCCTCTACGCCGAACTGCTGCGCAATCTGGCGACGCGCACCAAACCGGAAGGCGGGGCGCTGGCCAGCGTGGTTGAGCGATTCATCGGTGACGCCCACAAAGCCGCCAAGGCGTCGGGCCGGGAGGTCGAGGAGGTCGTTCACGAGCGTCTGGCGCCGCTGGAGGATCTGGTTTCCGGGTTCGACTTCACCACCGTCCTCACCCGCTATTGGCAGGCGTCGGAAGAGGGCAGCGAAGCGGGCAAGGCGGCGGCACTGCGCTGGCTGCGCGCCGAATACTCCACCCGGACGGAAGCCCGCCAGGCGCTGGGCGTGCGCGACATCATCGACGATGCCAGCTTCTACGATTATCTGAAGCTGCTGGCGAAGTTCGTGGTGATCGCCGGCTATGATGGGCTGCTGGTCGTGCTGGATGAAATGGTCAACCTCTACAAGCTGACCAACGCCCAGGCCCGTTCGGCCAATTACGAACAGATTCTGCGGATCCTGAACGATGCGTTGCAGGGTTCGGCGGCCAACATCGGCTTCCTGTTCGGCGGCACGCCGGAATTCCTGATGGACCCGCGGCGTGGCCTGTACAGCTACCCGGCACTGCAATCGCGGCTGGCCGAGAACAGCTTCGCGCAAGGCGGTTTGGTCGATCTGTCCGGCCCGGTGATTCGCCTTCAGAACCTGACGCCGGAAGATTTGTATGTTCTTCTGCGCAATCTGCGCAACGTCCACTCCGGTGGCGATCCGGCACGCCACGCGGTTCCCGACGAAGCGCTGGGCGCCTTCATGGAGCATTGCAGCAAGCGGATCGGCGACGCCTATTTCCGCACGCCGCGCAACAGCGTGACCGCCTTCATCAATCTGCTGGCGGTGCTGGAGCAGAATCCCGGAACATCGTGGCAGAGCTTGCTCGGCACGTTGGAGGTGGCGGCGGAAACGTCGTTGCCCGATGCGATGCCGGAGGGTAACGGCGACGAGTTGGCGTCGTTCAGGCTGTAGGGGAGGAGGGAGGGTTGACGCCTACCGTGGTCTCCTCCCAGCTTCCGGGCGTCCAGGCTACAACCCGGTTCATGGGCGATGGGCCTGACAGGGGGACCGTGGCGATGTGGAAGCGGCGCGGCTCGGTGCTGTCGATGCACAGGCCGATGCCGCAGTCAGCATCCAGCTTGGCATTCGTCTGCCGGGCGCGAGCGTGCAGGATCGCGCTGTTGGCGACGACCATGCGATCAATGAACTTGTCCGCCAGATCCACCCACGCTTGTGGGTCCAGCGGCCGACCCGCAGCGAGGCGTCGAGGACCGGGGTGAACACCCAGTCCGGCCGCGTCAGGCGGCAGGCCGCGCGGCTGGGCATGTCCTGCTCCAGATCCTCGCAGATGAGGACCATCAGCCGGCGTCCCGCTTCGGTCTCCACCACTTCCAGCACATTTCCCGACCACGTCCATTCCCGGTGGTCCATCCCCGTGGCGGTGTGGTCGATCCCACAACCGGTAAGCCGACCGCAATCCATGGCATAGCCGTTCATCTTCCGCTGTTGCCACAGCACGTCGCCACGTCCGTTGAGCGCGGTGCACTCGTTGTAGAAGCGATCCTCCTCAGCCGGTTCCTCGCTGATACCGGAGCCGAGAAGGATGAGCGAGAGCGAACCCGCCGGCTTCCGTCGCAGCCCCTCGCGGATGAGGCGGCGCGTGGTAGGGCCGACGCACAGTTCCGGGAACACGGCGATGTGTGCGCCCTGGGCATCCAACTCCGCCAGAGCTTTCAATGCCCGCTCGGCGAGCGCCGTCTCGTCCGTCGGCACCACGTCAAGGAACGCGCCACCCTCGGAGGGTGTGATCGCCTGGAAGTGGAGATCGTCGGCTTGTTCGGCCAGCGGAACAAAGCCGACGCGGGTGTCGTCGGGAGCGTCGGCGCTCATCCGCCGCGGCAACACACGGACGTTCAGGCGGTAAGCTGGCCCCAGGGCACCCGGACGAACAACGGTGAGGTGGGGGAATTCCTGCTCCAGATTGTCACCGTTGCCCCCGACCTTTCCCCTGTCCAGGCGGAGCGGCCCGCGCGGGATCACATGTCCCAGCGCGCCAGGATTGCGGCCGTAGCTGCCGTGCTGCCGCTGCTGGCGGTTGAAGGCGCCCAGTCCTTTGCTGGCCTTAAGCAGGCCGCCAGCTGGGGTTGCCTTGGGCCGTATCGTCTCGAAGGCGAGGTCGATGCTCTGCGCCACCACGAAGGCGCGCCGCAGCCAGGGCTTCGGCGGCACCGTGAAACGAATCTTCCGGTCGAAGGGTTCGGTGCCTTTCAGATAGGTTTCCATGAGCGGTGGCAGTCGGCCGTCCGGCGCGTTCAGCAGCAACTCGACGAAGCGGTCCACCTCGGCCGGACGCTGATGTCCCCAGGCATGCCCGACAACCTTTTGGATGTTATTCTCCAGTTCCGCCCACAGGCAGGCGAACACGTCGGGCACCCATTCAACATAGTCGGACCATGTAGGAAAAAATTGTTCGGTCGGAGAGTGAGGCGACATAAAAGCTTGTCCAAAGGGTGATGCCAAAGGCGCTTCTGCGCGTGAAGGTTATACGCTCTCCGGATGTATGGGAACATGTTTGTTCGCCGGCTTGCGAGCGCGCTTAAGGGGTCCGGCGATTCTCTTGATCGTGTCCACAAGGTCCTGGTCGATTTCTTCCTTTACCGCTTTGGCAAGCTTGGTGTAGCGGTCAAGAAGCCGACGTCCCACCTCTCTGAAAAGCAGCGGCTCTCTTTCCGCAATTGGTCGAATATTTTGCAAGCATTCCTTCGTGCATTGGAACGCTTCATCCTTCACTTTTGTTTTTCCTAATGCAAAAACTAGAGTTTCGCAGACTAGTGAGTAATAGAAATAAGGGGTCGCCGAAGAAGTTCTTAATGACACGCTGAGATAAACTTCTTTCACAGCGCGACATATATCCGCTATTGCCTCAAAATTACCAAAATCTCCCATAATCTCGCAGATAGCCATCTGAACATTGTAAACCGATGGTATATCAAGTATTATTTCATCTTTCTTTGCTTTCTCAAATATTTTTCTGGTCTCTTCATAAGATTCTTTCAATCCTTTGAAATCTTTTTCTGCGCTTAGCGATTTCATTAAGGTTGCGTATAGAAACGAAAGCGTGTAAACGCTGGTTCCTATATTCAATACGGAATCATCAAGAAGATTGATGGCTTCCCTTGCAACTTTCTGTGCGGATTTGTTTTCGTGTTTTAAGAGATGCACCCGTGCTAGCGTAGACAACGCCTCGGCGAGCGACGCCTTTGACGAAGCAGTCTTTTCATTGCTGAGGGACTGCCAAATGGCCACACACTCCTGAGCGGCCAAACCTGCGGCATCAAAACGCTCTTTCCGCAAGTAAATGTTTGCAGATCTTAAGAGCAGGTTCGATAGGCAGGGAGCCAATCGGCTGGCACGCTTATCAACAAGCGGCCTGTAGGTGTCGATTGCGCACTCCAAGAGATCCAATGCGGTTTCGACTTGGTCGGTTACGGCCAAGTCATCGGATGCAGCTAGAACACCTGCAGTTAATCTCTCGACCCAAGACAGAGAGTCGACGCCCTCTCTCCGCAATTCCTCTAGCCATTCCAATAGGCGGGTGTAGCTGGTGCCAGGATTGCGGGCGAACGTCTTCAACTCCGCTTCTCTGGGATCCCGGAGTTCCACAGCGCGTTGATAGGTCTCGCGTTGCCCATCACTGAGTCGAATCGACTCCAGATCCGTCAACCCACTGACCTCACGCGCCAGCCACAGCATGTCGGCCAGCAGCGTGTTCCGCTCGCCCGGGCGATCGGCGATGGCAGCCAGCGTCTCGCCGCCGGCATAACGGGCGCGGTAGAGTACCTCGGCCTGCGCCCAATAGAGTTCCTTCTCTTCCGTTGACAGACCGCTCAGCAGGTCGTCCAGCCGGTCGCGGGCGAACTGCCAGTTCCCCTCGTAATCCGGCACGTTCTTTTCGACGCGCATCGGCACCGGGTATTGGCGGATGGCGCGACCCTCCGGCTGCTGCCGGGCGATGGACTCCGCCGTCGCGACGATGCCGAGCACGCTCTGCCGGTTGTGGACGAAGCAGTGCACCACCGTGTCCGGCAGTTCGACCGTGCAGACGCCGGACGTGTCGGACAGGCCGGTACGGCTGTCGATCAGGACGAAGTGGTACTCCGCCGTCAACGTCTCGCGCATGCGCGCAATAAAGGCTGCACCGCCGAACCGTTGATAAAAAGCAGCCCAGTCGAAGCCTTGGGACCGCGCGCCGTACTCGCCGTCCTGCCGGCCAGCGGGTACGAAGTGCAAGGACCCCTTGGCACCAGACGGCAAATTCAGCTCCTGTGCGACTCCACGAAGATCGGCGAGGTCGAGCGGGTCGCCTGCATCCTCCTTCTTCGGCGCCAGCAGCAGGTCGACATAGGCCCACAGCCGGTCGATCAGCCCCTCCGTCCGCTTCAGGTCCGGATCGCTGCGCATCAGCGGCAGGAAATAGCGGTGCAGGCCCGGCGCTTCGATGTCCCAATCAATGACCAGAACCTTCTTGCCGTTGGTGGCCAGGACCCAGGCGACATTGGCCACCGCCATACTGCGCCCGGATCCGCCCTTGTAGGAATAGAAGGTGACGACCTGCCCAGTCATGCCGCCACCAGATCGTCTTCGCGCGCATCGCTCTTGAGCGTCGTGAGGTCGAGCAGCGGCAACTCGGCGCGTTCGAACGTCCAGCCGACCGGTTCGCGCTGCATGCGCTGGTGGTAGCGTTCGGCGGAAGACATCGACCCGCCGGCGGTAAACCGACCCTCCAGGGCGGCACGCGCGGCGATGCCGAGACGGATGAAGACCTCACGCCCGGACTTCTGGCTGATGACGACGCCGGCGTCGCGTAGCGGCTTCAGCATGCGGGTCATATGCCCCGCATCCTTCTTCAGGGCCTGCGCAAGATCGACATTGCGGTACTCCTTTTCCAGCAACAGATTCAGTATGGGCTGACTGGAGGAAGCCAACAATTGCGCCTCGAAAGCGGCCGACGGGGCGCGGTCCTTGAGCGCGCCCATCATCTCCACCGCCATCGCGACCTGACCAGCGCGGAAAAGCGGATCGGACTCGCTGTCCAGCGGCAGGCGGCGCGCCATGGCATCGTACAGCGACTGCAGCCTCTCGAACTCCGCAACCGCGTCCCGGGCCGCGCCTTCTGCGGCGGCCTCGACGACGTCCTCGGCGAGGGCCATCAACAATCCGTCAATGTTCTGACTCTGATCCGCTTTCCCCTCCGGTATCGCTTCGATCAGCGTCTCTACGGAGTTCCATGGCATGGTAGGACCTTCCTGGCGTTTCGGGCCATCTCTTCACAGAGAGAATTGACTCCGAGGTCGCACAGAGTCAAGGATCGGTCAACTTTCCTGGTTGAATTAACCTGTCGGCGTTACGCGCTTTCCGATATAGTGCGCGAGAAAGGGAGACATGACGATCCCGACGCCCACCGCTCCCGATTCCTTCGACCTCCTGCATCCTGGTATTCGCCGTTGGACTTGGCAGCAGGGCTGGGGCGATCTGCGCCCGATCCAGCGCGCCGCCATCCCATCCATCGTCGCTGGCGACCGCGACGTCATCGTCGCTGCGCAGACCGCCGGCGGCAAGACCGAGGCGGCGTTCCTGCCGCTGATTTCACGGATCGCCGACGAGCCGGGCGGCGGCTTCCGGTTGCTCTACGTCAGTCCCTTAAAGGCATTGATCAACGATCAGTTCCGCCGGCTCGATGCGTTGTGCGAAGCGTTGGAAGTGCCGGTGTACCGCTGGCATGGCGACGTCTCCGCCAGCCAGAAGCAGAAGGCGCGCCAGCGTCCGTCCGGCATTCTGCTGATGACGCCTGAATCGCTGGAGGCCACCTTCGCCCGGCGTGGGCTGGAGATTCCCCGCCTCTTCGGGGCGCTCGATGCCGTGGTGATTGACGAGTTGCATGCCTTCATCGGTGCCGAGCGCGGACGGCAGTTGCAGTCCCTGCTGCATCGGCTGGAAGTGTCGATCGACCGCCGGATTACCCGAATTGGCCTATCCGCGACGTTGGGCGACATGGCGCTGGCCGCCGACTTCCTGCGTCCCGGCGAGGGGGAGCGGGTGGAATTGGTCGAGGACACGGCATCGGACCAGAGCCTGCTGCGCCTGCAATTGCGGGGCTTCACCCGGACGGCCCTGGCCGCTCCGGCCGACGCGGCACAGCGCCAGTTGTCCGCCGCCGAAGCCAAAGAGGAACTCCCGGAGGATGCGGATGAGGCGGTGCAGCGTGCCATGGCCGAGCATCTGTACAAGACCCTGCGCGGCGGCCGTCATCTGGTGTTTGCCGGGCGGCGTGGCACGGTGGAGGAGTTGTCTGACCTGCTGCGCCTGATCTGCGAGCGGGACCATGTCCCCAACGAGTTCTTTCCCCACCATGCCAACCTGTCGCGTGACCATCGCGCCTATGTCGAAGAGCGCTTGCGCGAAGGGCCGCTGCCGACGACGGCGGTCTGCACGGCGACGCTGGAACTCGGGATAGACATCGGTGACATCGCCAGCGTGGTGCAGGTCGGCCCCCCCTGGTCGGTGGCGAGCCTGCGCCAGCGGATGGGCCGTTCCGGCCGTCGCGCCGGGCATCCGGCCACTCTCCGGCTTCTGGTGGCGGAGCAGGAACTTCGCGCCGGCTTGACGCCACCGGACGCACTGCGTTTCGGCCTGACGCAGGCGGTGGCCATGGTGTCACTTCTGCTGCGCCGCTGGGTGGAGCCACCACGTCCCGCATCCGTCGATCTTTCGACCCTGGCGCATCAGACGCTCGCCCTGATCGCCGAGCGCGGCGGCGTCCCTGCAAAGTCCGCCTGGGAAATCCTGTGCCGTAACGGCCCCTTCGGACTGGTTCCGCCGCGGCTCTATGCGGCTCTGCTCCGCGCGATGGGGCGTCCGGAGGCGGGATTGATCGAACAGGCGGCGGACGGCACGCTGCTGCTCGGTGAGGCGGGAGAAAGGCTGGTCGATCATTACGACTTCTATAGCGTTTTCCAGACCAGCACCGAATTCCGCGTTGTCCATGGCGGCACCACGCTGGGCACCCTGCCGGTGGTGACGCCGCTGGCCGCAGGAATGACCATCATCTTTTCAGGTCGGCGCTGGACGGTGACGGCGGTGGTGGACCGGGAAAAGCTGATCGAAGTGGTGCCATCCTCCGCGGGGCGCCCGCCACCCTTCGGCGGCGGCGGTGGCGACTTGCACGACACCGTGGTGGAGACGATGCGCGAGGTGTACGCCGAGACCGGGAGTCCCGGTTTCCTCGACGGCACGGCGAAGGCTTTGCTGGCTGAGGCGCGAGCGGCCTACACTCGCTACGGCTTGGCCGGCAGCGGAGCGATCGACGATGAGGGGCATGTCTGGCTGTTTCCGTGGGTTGGAACCGTAAAGCTCGGTACGCTGGCTTTGGCCCTGCGCGCCCGTGACATCGATGCCAACATGCGGGGCGTTGCCTTGGAGATCATCGGTACGACACGGGAAAAGGTCGTCATGGCGCTGGACACGATCGCGTCCGCTCCGGCGCCCGACGCGATGAGCCTTGCTGCGACCGCCACGAACAGGAGCATCGGCAAGTATGACGCCTTCCTAACCGATGACCTCCTGTTGCATTCCTTCGCCAGCCAGAAGCTGGAACCGGCGGCTTTGCCGGAGATTGCGCGCCGGTTGCTGAAGACCTCTCCACTATGAATGTCGATTAATATCCATCAGGTTGACAACCTGCAGCATTCTTGGTCGGTATTATTAACTGATCGATATGTGTGGCAGGCACGGAGCTTTAGGGGTTCAGAACTGCACCAAAAACGAGCTGGTCATATGTTCACCGCCGGCAACCTCAATTCTCGGTGGTTGCGCGCCCCCGCAACCAAATCACCAAAAAGCCCGCCTCCATCTTGAGCGCGGGCTTTTTGCTGTTCCTCGTACGACAACGCCTTCGCCGAGACCAGCAACGACCTCTACAAGACGGGGGTGATTCGGCGTCGTGGGCCGTGGCGGAACCTGCGGTTCAAGGCTGGCCGTTCCGGAGCTTTCGGCGGGTTGACAGGGCTCCACCCATAAAATGCCCCGGCGGGACGGGTCCGGCCGGGGCGAAAAGGCAGTTGAGACGACGACTGCGGAAAGAAATGCGGTTACGGCACGGCGGTCACGACGCGTGGCGCAGGGGGGCGGAACCGGGGGAGTTCGGCCGTTTCTGCGCCGTGGTCGTGGGGAAGGGCAGCACCGACGGGCGGCCGTCGGACACCCGCAGGGCATCCGCAGGTTCCCGCCCGTTCAACAGCCACTGATAGGCGGCGGCGATGGCGACCCGGTCGCGGCCGTCGGCGGACAGCACGCGCAGGCCGGCTGCGGTTTCCCCAGTCGTGCCGCCGCGGCGAACCGCATCGCACAGCGCATGGCCGAGCCGGAGATCCGACACCAGAACCGCGCTGGTCCCGGCCTGGACGACGACCGAGGCCAAGGCTCCCAGATGGGAGGACGGCAGGGGGGAAAAGCCGACCTCCCGCAGATCCAGGAACAGGCCACGCCCGTTGCTGCCGCCGGACAGCGCAGTGCGCAACGTCCCGAGCCAGGCTGAAGGAGGAGCGTCACGAAGGCCGCTGCAGGCGACGGCGTGGAGACCCCAGTCGGTGGCTGCGACGGTGATGTCCTTCATGCTGTTCCCCTTCGGTGAAGCCCGGGTTCCTCATGCAGGTCGGCTCCCTTGAGTCCGCCGGCTGGGGGGGCGGATGACCGCGACGGAGCGTCCCTGCCGAAAGAGTATAGGGGAAACTCCTAACAATCAGTAACGGAAACTAGTTTCGGGATTGAAATCCGCATTCCGGCTTCAGCATCCGATGGGCCGTCCCTCCGCCGCGCATTGCAGAAGCAAAGCGGACGGGCGCCATTGCGGGCCGCCAATGTCGCGGTGGTAACGCTGAACCGCCTCGGCGATCCTGCCCACCCCTTCCTGATTGGCCCAGAACAGCAGGCCGCCGCGCCAGGACGGGAAGCCGTAGCCGTGCAGCCAGATGGCGTCGATGTCCACCGGCCGGGCGGCGATGCCTTCCTCCAGGATCTTGGCCGCCTCGTTCACCATCGCATAGAGGCAGCGTTCGCGGACCTCCTCGTCGCTGACGGTGCGCGGGGTGATGCCGCGGCGCCGGCGATCCTCCTCGATCACCGCCGCCACCTCGGGATCGGGGATCGGGGTGCGGCTGCCGGGTTCGTAGCGGTAGACGCCGGCCGAGGTCTTCTGGCCGTAACGGCCGCGTTCCGCCAGCGTGTCGAGCCAGTTGGGCGCCTGCGCCTCCGGATCGCCGGACTTGCGCCGCTCCTCGCGGATGCGCCAGCCGACATCGATGCCGGCAAGATCGGTCATCGAGAAATGGCCGAGCGGGAAGCCGAAACCGGTCAGCACGCGGTCGACCTGCTCCGGGCTGGCCCCTTCCTCGACCAGAGCCATCGATTCCCGGCCGCGCTGGTGCAGGATGCGGTTGCCGACGAAGCCGTAGCAGACGCCGACGGCCACGCCGACCTTGCCGATCCTGCGCGCCAGCCCCATCACCGTCGCCAGCACCGTGTCGGAGGTCTTGGCCCCACGCACCACTTCCAGCAGGCGCATGACGTTGGCCGGGCTGAAGAAATGCATGCCCAGCACGTCCTGCGGCCGGCCGGTGGCCGCGGCGATGGCGTCGACATCCAGCGTCGACGTGTTGGTGGCAAGGATCGCGCCCGGCTTGCAGGACTCGTCCAGCTTGCGGAAGATCGTCTGCTTGACCTCCATGCTCTCGAACGCCGCCTCCACCACCAGATCGGCGTCGGCGAGGTCGGCGTAGGACAGGGAGGGGTGGATCAGCGCCATGCGCTCCTCCACCTGCGCCGCGGTCAGCCGGCCTTTGCGGGCAGTGGCCTCGTAATTGCGGCGGATGGCTGCAATGCCGCGGTCGAGCACCTCCTGCGCGGCGTCGACCAACACGGCCGGAATGCCGGCATTGGCGAAGCACATGGCGATGCCGCCGCCCATGGTGCCGGCGCCGATCACGCCGACCTTGCGGATGTCGCGCGTCGGCGTATCGGCGGGCAGGCCGGACACCTTCGCCACCTCGCGCTCCGCGAAGAAGGCGTGGATCAGTCCGGCGCGCTGCGGCGAGTCCATGCAGGCCAGGAACAGTTCCCGCTCGCGCGCCGTGCCCTCGGCGAAGGGCAGGGTGACGGCGGCTTCCACCGCGTCGACGATGCGGTGGGGGGAGAACAGGTGCGGCTGGCGCTTGGCGAGTTCCGCCCGCTTCGCCGCGAACAGGGCGGGGTCGGTGCCGGCGATGCGGTCGGTGCGGGCGCTGACCGGCTGCGGGACGCCTCCGTCGGCCAGCAGCCGTTCTGCGGCGCGCAGGCCGGCTTCCAGCGGCGAGGTGCCGTCCTCCACCGCATCGACGAGGCCGAGCGCCAGCGCCTCTTCCGCGCCGACCGGATCGCCGGACAGGATCATGTCCAGCGCCTTGGCGGCCCCGACCAGCCGCGGCAGCCGTTGCGTGCCGCCGGCGCCCGGCAGCAGGCCCAGCTTCACCTCCGGCAGGCCGAGCTTGGCCGATTTCAGTGCGACGCGGACATGGCAGGCGAGCGCCACCTCCAGCCCGCCGCCCAGCGCGGTGCCATGGATGGCGGCGATCACCGGCTTGGTCGCGGCGTCGAGGCGCGCCACCACCTCCGGCAGGGTCGGCGGGGCGGAGGGCTTGCCGAACTCCCGGATGTCGGCACCGGCCATGAAGGTGCGGCCGGCGCAGACGATCAGCAGCGCGTCCGCCCCGTCGTCGGCCAGCCCGGCATCGAGTGCGGTGATCAATCCGCTGCGCACGCCATGGCCGACGGCGTTGACCGGCGGATAATCGACGGTGATGACGCCGACTTGGCCCCAAACTCCTCCATTTGGGCGCGCATACTGGACAGGATTGGACGGAACCGCTTCAGTCTGGGCCGGCGATGGCATCGGCACTCTCCGGAAAGCCATGGATGCGGGCCGATCCGATCGCAAACGGCGTCATGGGGGGCGGCCCGTGGATCGTCAGTCTAGCAGACGATCCAGCCGAATCAAGATTTCGGAATATAGTTCCATTATACGAAATTTGTTGCCAGCCACACGGTATCGGGAACCGAAGAGCCTGGGCGAAGGTTGGCACTCGGGTCGAAGGTTACCGCTGGAGTTGGGGTTATGGATTTGACGGGGAAGGTCGCGCTGGTCACCGGTGCAGGCTCGGGCATCGGCAAGGCGTCGGCGGTGCGTTTCGCCCAGGCCGGCGCCAGCGTCGGCGTGCTCAGCCACACCGCGGACGAGATCACGAAAGCCGCCGAGGAGATCAAGGCGGCCGGCGGCAAGGCGCTGGCGCTGACCGCGGATGTCGGCGACGATGCGGCGATGCGCCAGGCCATCGACCGGCTGGTGGGGGAGTTCGGGCGGCTCGACATCGTCTTCGCCAATGCCGGCATCAACGGCGTCTGGGCGCCGATCGACGAGCTGACGCCGGAGGAATGGGACCGCACCATCAACACCAACCTGCGCGGCGCCTATCTGACGCTGCACCATTCGGTTCCGCACCTGAAGAAGGCCGGTGGCGGATCGGTGATCGTCACTGCGTCGATCAACGGCACGCGGGTGTTCAGCAACACCGGCGCCACCGCCTATTCCTGCACCAAGGCGGCGCAGCTCGCCATGGTGAAGATGCTGGCGCTGGAACTGGCGCCGAGCCGCATCCGGGTCAACGCCATCTGCCCCGGCATCATTGACACCGAGATTCCCGACAACACCCAAAAGCGGAACCTTGAATCGGTGCAGACCCCGATCGAATATCCGCGGGGCAAGGTGCCCCTGACCGGTGGCAAGTCCGGCGACAGCTTCGACGTGGCGGAGCTTGCGCTTTTCCTGGCGTCGGACCGGGCCAGGCACATCACCGGCACGCCGGTCTGGATCGACGGGGCGGAATCCCTGATGGTCGGCTGACGATCCGCAATCACCAAAGGCGAAGAAGACCATGAGCTTGCAGGACAAGGTGCGGAACAACGAGGAACTCAGCCGCTATGAGCTGACGGTGGCCGACTCCACCGCGCTGGTGACCTACGACATGCGCGAGGGCAAGATCGCCCTGACCCACACCGAAGTGCCGGGCGAAATGTCGGGCCAGGGGGTGGGGTCGGCGCTGGCCAAGGGCGCGCTGGACGACATCCGGGCCAAGGGACTGAAGGTGCTGCCGATCTGCACCTTCATCGAGGCCTACATCAAGCGGCACCAGGAGTATCAGGACCTCGTCGGCTAAGCAGGGTTTCCGGCCTCGTCGAGGAAGATCAGCTCGCCGTCCAGCAGGAAGAGGCAGATGCAGTCTTCCTCGCTGGCGCCGCTGGCGTGATGGTCGGTGTCGGCGACGTATTGGGCGACGTCGCCGACGGCGTAGCTGCCATATTCGTCGCTGAACGCGCCCTGAAGGACCAGCAGCAGTTCGTCTGCGGTGTGGCGGTGGGCCGGCACCGGAGCGCCCGAGGCCATGCGCAGCAGGCAGATGGTCGTTCCGGACAGGGTGCGTTCCCAGCCCGACAGCCAAACCCCCTTGGCGATCTCCCGCCAGGTTCCGTCGTCGGTCGGCGTGTCGATCGCCTCCGGCAGCCAGCTGCGCAGCGGCTCCGGCACCGGGCGCCCGCCCAAGGAGCCGGCGGCAAGCGGCTTCGGCGGTTTCGCCTCAGCCGGCGCGCCACCGGCAGCGAGCAGGCCGTCCATCCGGTCGAGCAGGGCGTCCAGCCCGCCCAGGCTGTCGTGATCGTCGCAGGGCAGCTCCTCGAACCAGCTGCCGCACAAGGCCTCATAAGAGGCGACGCGCTGGCGGCAGTCGGGACAATAGGCGAGGTGGGTCGCCACCAGCAGCGACTTGCCGGCCCGCTCCTGCCCGCTGGCATAGCCGATCAGAAGCTGGTCATCGGGATGGTGGAGCGGCAACGTCACGCCTTGTCCCCCAAGCTGCGTTTCAAATGGCCGAGCGCGAGGCGCAGCCGGGTCTTCACCGTGCCCAAGGGCACTTCGGTGTCCTCGGCGATCTCCTCGTGGGTCTGCTCAAGGAAATACGAACGGCGTAACACTTCGGATTGGTTTGCCGCCAACGAACCGATCGCCTCCTGCAGGTGCCGGCTGCTCTGGACCAGCTGGGCGGACTCCTCCGGCGTGGCGTGGGACTGCGGAGTCATCGCCGGATCCGCCGGGTCGGGGGCCGGGCGCATCTCCTTGCGCAGGCGGTCGATGCGCCGGTTGCGGGCGATGGTGAAGACCCAGGTGCCGACGGTGGCCTGGGCGGGATCGAAGCTGCCGGCCTTCAGCCAGACCGTCAGCATCACGTCCTGGACCAGTTCCTCCGCCGTGCTGCGGTCGGCGCCGAGCCTAAGGCAATAGTGCAGGATCTTCGGGGCGAAATGGCGGAACAGGGCGGCGAAGGCCGTGCGGTCGCGATCCCGCGCCACCGCACCGACCAGCGTGTCCAGCCGGTCGGCATCCAGGCTCTGCGACGGCCGATCCGGATCCTGGTCCGGCGGCTCTGGCAAGAGGGGTTCCCGCGAAAACGGCATGCAACCACCAGTCAGCATTCCACCGCCGGGCAGCTTACCCTGAACTCCTTAACGGAGCCCTTTGAAAATCATCAGTCCTCCGACGATGACTTCAGCGGGCCCATGGGGTCGAGCGGAGAGACGGTGGGCGTCGTCTGCGGCAGCGGACGGAAGGCGGCCTGCTCCTCGGCCGGCAGCGGCGGACGGACGCGGGACCGCCATAAGCCAAAAACGGTGGCGCACAGCGCGCCGCCGCCAATGAAGGCGAACAGGCCGATCGGCCCCGTCGTGGTCATCAGGGCCGATGCCACCGGCGGCCCGATGATGGCGCCGACCGAGTTGGACAGGATCAGGCCGCCGCTGGCCGACACCATGTCCTCCCGCCGCACATAGTCGTTGGTGTGGGCGGCGCAGATCGGATAGATCGTAAAGGACAGGCCGCCGAACAGCGGTGCCACCACCATCAGCGCCAGCTGCTGGTTCATTCCGGCGGCGGCGATCATGCAGACGCTGATCAGCGACAGCGCGGCCGTCAGGCCGATGATGACGCTGCGCCGGTCGAAGCGGTCGGACAGCCGGCCGAGCGGCCATTGCAGCGCCATGCCGCCGAGGATCAGCACCGACATGAACAGCGCCGTCCCCGACACCCCGAAACCGGAGGCGGCGCCGAACACCGGGGCAAGTCCGTAGATCGATCCGGTGATCGCCCCGCTGATGAAGACCCCGGCCACCCCCAGCGGCGAGCTTTGATAGAGCCGCCGGATGCCGAAGGATGAGACGTCCGGCAGTTGCGGCGGCGTGGTCCGCGTCAGCGCCACCGGCACCAGCGCCAGCGTCAGCAGGATCGATACGATCATGAACAGGCGGATGCCGGTCTCGTCATCCAGCCGCAGCAACTGTTGGCCGACGCCCGACGCGCCGTACAGCGTCACCATGTAGGCCGACAGCAGCTGTCCGCGGCTTTGGTTGGTGGCGGTGCCGTTCAGCCAGCTTTCGATGCACATGTAGAGTCCCGCCATGCAGAACCCCTGTGTCAGGCGAAGCACCGCCCACAGCGACGCATCGACGAACAGAGCATGCGACAGCGCGGCGACCGAAACGACCGAGGCGAAAGCGGCGAAGGACCGGATATGTCCGACGCGGGTGATGATCCGGTGCGCGAAGAGCGACCCCAGTGTCAGCCCGGCATAATAGGCGGCGGTGATCATCCCGACCGCGGTGGTGCCGGAATCGGTCGCCGCGAGGCGAAGACCGATCAGGGTCGACAGCGCACCGTTCCCCAGCATCAGAAAGGCGACGCCCAGCAGAAGCGAGGCAACCGAACGCACAACCATAGGCATGCCTGATCTCCGCCGCCGTCAGCGAGTCATGGCCGGTATACCGGTCAGGTTCCGATGATGCATGGCGGGGACTCCGATCACTTGTTGACGGGCGGCAGCTTGCACTGTCGGGGGTCCAACAGCCAAGCCATGGATTCGCTCCGCCGCTGCGGACCGGCACTTCGGCGGCCCTGCCTTACCATTGGGTCACCCAAACCGTTGACAGATCATACCGTTCGGTAACATACCTTCCATCAGGTAATTCCCATCAGCCGATGATCCTCCAGTTGACGTCAGGGGAGACGCTACCATGTCCGACACCGCCCCACCGGTCCTGGCCCCACCGGTCCTGCTCGTCCGCGAGGGGGCCGTGTCCTGGATCCGGCTGAACCGGCCGGGTGTGCTGAACGCGCTGGACGAGGCGACCGCCGCCGCCTTCCTCGACGCCTGCCGCAGCGTGGCGGAAGAGGGCGGGACAGGGCCGACGCGGGTTCTGGTGATCGCCGGCAATGGGCGCGGCTTCATGGCCGGCGGCGATGTCGGCCGTTTCAACGACGATCCCGCCGCGGCTCCCGCCGTGGCCGGCGCCATCATCGCCCATCTGCACGAGGCTCTGCGCGTTCTCGACCGGCTGGACGTGCCGGTGCTGGCCTCCGTCCATGGGCCGGTGGCGGGGGCGGGGATGAGCCTCGCCAGCGCCGCCGACCTCTGCATCGCCGCCGACGACGCCAGGTTCACCATGGCCTACGCCCGCATCGGCGCCACGCCGGACGGGTCGGGCAGCTTCCACCTGCCGCGCCTGGTCGGGCTGCGCCGCGCCATGGAGCTGGCGATGCTGTCCGACGTGATCGACGCCGCGGAGGCCCTGCGGATCGGGCTGGTCAACCGGGTGGTGCCGGCCGCGTCGCTGGCCGAGGAAACCGGCAAGCTGGCGGAGCGGCTCGCCGCCGGGCCGACCGTCGCCTATGCCGGCATCCGTCACCTGATGCGCCAGTCCTTCGACCGGACGCTGGACCAGCAGTTGGACGCCGAGCGCGACCGCTTCCTCGCCACCGCCGCCACCGCCGATTTCATTGAGGGCGTCGGCGCCTTCATCGCCAAGCGCAGGCCGGATTTCACCGGCCGCTGAACCAACGCCCGCCAACCGTTATCTCCGTCCGAGAAGTGGACCCTACCATGCAGAACGACATCGTCATCGTCGGCGCCGCCCGCACCGCCATCGGCGGCTTCGGCGGCAGCCTGAAGGATGTGCCGCTGACCAAACTCGCCACCGTGGCGGTCAAGGCGGCGCTGGAGCGCTCCGGCGCCGCGGCCGACGCCATCGGCCATGTGGTGATGGGCAACGTCATCCCGACCGAGACCAACGACGCCTATCTCAGCCGCGTCGCCGCCATCGACGCCGGGATTCCGATCGGCACCCCGGCCTTCAACGTCAACCGCCTGTGCGGCTCCGGCCTGCAGGCCATCGTTTCGGCGGCGCAGTCCATCGCGCTCGGCGATTGCGAGGTCGCCATCGGCGGCGGTGCGGAATCGATGAGCCGCGGCCCCTATTTCGTGCCGAGCGCCCGCTGGGGCACCCGTCTGGGCGACGGGGCGCTGGTCGATTACATGAACGGCATCCTGCACGACCCGTGGCAGAAGATTCACATGGGCGTGACGGCGGAGAACGTCGCCGCCCGCTACGGCATCGACCGCGAGGCGCAGGACGCCCTGGCGTTGGAAAGCCAGCGCCGCGCCGCCCACGCCATCGCCGAGGGGCGCTTCAAGGACCAGATCGTCCCGGTGGAGATCGCGTCCCGCAAGGGCACGATCGTGTTCGACACCGACGAGCATGTGCGCGGCGACGTCACCCCGGAAGGGCTGGCGAAGATGAAGCCGGTCTTCAAGAAGGACGGGTCGGTGACCGCCGGCAACGCCTCCGGCCTGAATGACGGCGCCGCCGCGGTGGTGCTGGCCGACGCCCGCCGTGCCGCGGCGCTGGGGCTGAAGCCGTTGGCCCGCCTCGTCGGCTATGCCCATGCCGGCGTAGAGCCCGATTACATGGGCATCGGCCCGATCCCGGCGACCCGCAAGGTGCTGGAGCGGACCGGCCTGTCGGTCGCCGACCTCGACGTGATCGAATCCAACGAGGCCTTCGCGGCGCAGGCTTGCGCCGTGATCCGCGAACTGGATTTCGATCCGGCCAAGGTGAACCCCAACGGCTCCGGCATCTCGCTCGGCCATCCGGTGGGAGCGACCGGCGCCATCATCACGGTGAAGGCGATCCACGAACTGCACCGCACCGGCGGCCGCTATGCCCTGGTGACCATGTGCATCGGCGGCGGCCAGGGCATCGCCGCGATTTTCGAACGGGTTTGACGTCGAGAGGTTCCCCCTCTCCCCCCGGGGAGAGGGAATCCTCCTGCGCCGGAAGATGTGCGTCCAGGTTTTTCATTGAACGATCAATTAAAATAAGATCCGCCTCCGTCTGCGGCCAATCGCGCAACAGCGCCGTCAAAATGCAGCTTTCGTGAACGCAGCTATCGACCGCGCCCCTTGTCTCGGGGCAATCTACGGCCCGATTGTCTTCACCCTGGTCTGTTGCGTTCCGGAAGCCTTGCCCATGACGATGATCCTGCCCACGCCCATCGGCTCGTCTTCGACGGGCGCTGCACCGGTGCGTCTGGCGGTCCGCGGCCTGCGCAAGGTCTTCGCCGACGATCCGCTTCCGGCGCTGGACATGCTGCGCAACGGCGCGACCAAGGCGGAGGTGCTGCATCGGCTGAACGTCAATGTCGGCGTGGCCGAGGCCAGCTTCGACATCCGGGCCGGCGAAATCTTTGTCATCATGGGCCTGTCGGGGTCGGGCAAATCGACCATCATCCGGCTGCTGAACCGCCTGATCGAACCGTCGGAGGGGGAAATCCGGCTGGACGGCCGCGACCTCACCGGCCTGTCCTATTCCGATCTGGTCGAGGTGCTGCGGCGGGACATGAGCATGGTGTTCCAGTCCTTCGCCCTGCTGCCCAACCGCACCGCTCTGGAGAACGCCGCCTTCGGGCTGGAAGTCGCCGGGGTGAAGCGGGGGGAGCGGCGCAGGGCGGCGCTGGCGGCGCTGGAGCGGGTGGGGCTGGCGGACTATGCCGACCGCTATCCGAACGAGCTGTCGGGCGGGATGCAGCAGCGGGTCGGGCTGGCCCGCGCGCTGGCCAAGAACCCGACGATCATGCTGATGGACGAGGCCTTCTCGGCGCTCGACCCGCTGATCCGCAGCGACATGCAGGACGAGCTTCTGCGGCTGCAGCGCGAGGATGCCCGCACCATCGTCTTCATCTCCCACGATGCGGAGGAGGCGATGCGCATCGCCGACCGCATCGCGGTGATGGAGGACGGGCGGATCGCCCAGATCGGCACCCCGGCGGAGATCCTGCGCGCGCCGGCCGACGAGTATGTCCGCGCCTTTTTCCGCGGCGTCGATGCGTCGCGCGTTCTGCGCGCCCGCGACATCGCCCGGCCGCCTGACGACGGTGATCCCGACGAGCCGGTACGATTCCGCTACCGCACCGATGCGGCGGGGATTTTCCGCGGCGTGCTGGCCGGCGACGGCGCATCGGCGCTGTTCGGGCTGGAGCCGGTGGCGGCCGACACCCCCATCCATGCGCTGCTCGGCCGGATCGCCGCGGCGCCCTGTCCGCTGCCGGTCATCGAGGCGGATGGCCGGCTCATCGGCGTGATCTCCCGCGCCGTGCTGCTGGCCGCTCTCGACCGTGGCGAGGATGCCGGGCGCGAGGTGCGCCATGGCTGACGCCGGTCCGATCGACGTCGAGTGGCTGAGCGAGACCATCGGCGGCGGCATCGCCCGCGGCTCCGAATGGCTGGTGAACACGATCCTCGACCATGGGCAGCCGGTGCTGACCGTCATCGCCGCGGCGGTCGACGGGCTGGGCGAGACGCTGGACGGGCTGCTGCTGGGGGTGCCGCCCTGGCTGCTGGCGCTGGTGCTGGCAGCCATCGCCCTATGGCGGGTCGGGCGTGGCTTCGCGCTGTTCACCCTGCTGGCGATGGGCGGCATCTTCGTGATGGGGCTGTGGGAGCCGACGGTCTCCACCCTCGGGCTGGTGCTGGCGTCCACCGCGCTCAGCCTGATCGGCGGGGTGCCGCTCGGCATCTGGATGGCACGCAGCAAGCTCGCCGATGGGCTGGGCAAGACCCTGCTCGACCTGATGCAGACGATGCCGGCCTTCGTCTATCTGATCCCGGCGGTGCTGTTCTTCGGGCTTGGCCGGGTGCCGGGCATCATTGCCACCGTGGTCTTCGCCATGCCGCCGGCGGTGCGCCTGACCGCGCTCGGCATCCGGCAGGTTCCGGTGGAGCTGGTAGAGGCCGGCCGCGCCTTCGGCTGCCGCCAACACCAGCTTTTGTTCAAAATACAGCTTCCCAACGCCCTGCCGTCGATCATGGCCGGCGTGAACCAGACCATGATGATGGCGCTGTCGATGATCGTCGTCGCTTCGATGATCGGCGCCGGGGGCCTGGGCAACGTGGTGCTGCAGGGCATCCAGCGCCTGGACATCGGGCTTGGCGTGCAGAGCGGGCTGAGCGTGGTGTTCCTGGCCGTCGTGCTCGACCGCATCACCCAGAGCTTCGGCCGGGGCTTTGGTCGACCGGCTTCCGCCAGAACGGCCAAGCGGCGCTGGTGGCGGCGGTGAGGTCAGGCGTTCAGTTCGGAATCGAGGTAGCCCAGCGCCACGGCGCGCGCGGCGCTGCCGTCGATGGCGCCGGTCAGGGCGAAGCGCAGCCACAGCCCGTCGATCATCGCGGCCAGCCCGACCGCCACCCGTTCCGCCCGTTCCGGCGGCAGCAGCGGGCGCAGGGCGTGCAGCAGGTTGGAATGCAGCCGGCGGGCGTTGATCCGCTGCAGCCTCGACAGCGCCGGATTGTGCGGCGCCTGCGCCCAGAAGCCCAGCCATGCCGCGACCACCCGCGGTTCGAACTGGTCGGGTGCGAAGTTGCAGTCGACGATCGCCTCCAGCCGGGCGCGCGGCGAATCGGCCGCCGCCAGCCGCTTGGTCGCGTCGTCGCGCAGCTGTTGCAGCATGCTGCGCATGGTGGCGGCCAGCAGTTCGTCCTTGCCGCCGAAATAATGATGGATGATGCCGGGCGAAACGCCGGCCCCGCGGCTGATCGTCTGCACCGTGGTGTCGGCCAGCCCGTGCTTGCCCATCGAGGAGATGGTCGCGTCGATCAACTGGCGGCGGCGGATCGGTTCCATTCCGACTTTGGGCATGGGGCTGGCGGTCTCCTGTCCTTGTCCGCCAAGGCCGTCCGCGACCGGGACCTTGGCTTGCGCCGCAACAAATGCGCCATTTTCACCGCTCCGTCGATGACGAAAACGGCAGATGCCGCGGACTGGAACAACAAGAACGAGGAGTTGAGCACATGAACGGATGGAAGGCTCCGGCCAAATGGATCGTCGGGGTGGGCATCGCGACGGTGATGGCGCTGGGCGCCGGCGGGGCGCTGGCCGCCGAACCGGCATCCTGCAAGGCGGTGCGCTTCGGTGACGTCGGCTGGACCGACATCGCGGCGACGACGGCGCTCGCATCGGTCACGCTGGACGCGCTCGGCTACAAGCCGACCACCACGATGTCGTCGGTCCCGCTGGTCTACACCGGGCTGAAGACCAAGTCGCTGGACGTCTTCCTCGGCAACTGGATGCCGACGATGGAGCCCTTCATCAAGCCGGTGCTGGAGGACGGCTCGGTCGAGGTGACGCGCGTCAACCTGGAAGGCGCCAAATACACGCTGGCGGTGCCGAAATACGCCGCCGAGGCCGGACTGAAGACCTTCGCCGACATTGCGAAGTTCAAGGACAAGCTGGGCGGCAAGATCTATGGCATCGAGGCCGGCAACGACGGCAACCTCATCATCGACAAGATGCTGAAGGCCGACGCCTTCGGCCTGAAGGACTTCAAGCTGGTCGAATCCAGCGAGGCCGGCATGCTGGCCGAGGTGAAGCGGGCGACCCGCAACAAGGGCTGGGTGGTCTTCCTGGGCTGGGAGCCGCACCCGATGAACAAGAGCTTCGAGCTGACCTATCTGGAAGGCGGCGACGACTGGTTCGGCCCCAACCTGGGCGGCGCCACCGTCAGCACCAACGTCCGCAAGGGCTATGCCGCCGAATGCCCGAACGTGGGCAAGCTGCTGTCCAACCTGTCCTTCACGCTGGACATGGAAAATGCGGTGATGGGCGACATCATGAACGCCAACAAGAAGCCGGAGGCGGCCGCCAAGGCCTGGCTGAAGAAGAACCCCGACGTGCTGAAGGGCTGGCTCGACGGCGTCACCACCTTCGACGGCAAGGACGGACTGGCGGCGGTGCAGGCCAAGCTGGGCGTGGCCGGCAAGTCCTGAGCCGAGAGCGCGGCAGGGCGGGGCGGTGTGGGGCGGGGCGGGGCGACTCTTCGCCCCATCCGCTCTACTCCGTTCCCTTTTGAAGCATTACCCCTTTGCCCTCGAACATTGCTCTGCTAAGGCCCATTAGGTCCTGAATGCGGAGCGTTCGTGGCGGCTCGCCGATCACCCTTTGCCCGATCCCTGCCCCTGTCCCGGCGGCCCGTCCGGGCAGCCTGCGCGCGTGACGGCGCGGCGGGGCGCGGATGAGGATTAGGTCGCGCATCGCCATGGTCGGCGGCGTGCCGGTGGCGGTCGCCGCGGTGATCGCGGTCGCCGGCGGGCTGCTGCTGGCCCGCAGCGAGCGGGTCTATGAATCGGCGGTGCTCGCCGGCTCCGTCTATCGCGACGTTCTGGCGGCGACGGCGGCCCGCATCGACTATCTCCAGGTCGCGCCGGCCGACCGCGCCGGCCGTGCCGACCGTTTCGAAAAAATGTCGCAGTCGGCGGCGTCCGAACTGCGGCAGCTGGACGAGGCCGGATCGGCCAGGACCCACCGGCCGGAGGTGGAGCGCGCGACCGGTGTGCTGGCGCGCTATGTCGACCAGATGCGCAGCTTCATCCAGGTGACCGCGGCGAACGACGCCGCCGTGGCCGACATGGGGCTCCACGCCGCCACCCTGATGGCGTTGACCGACCGTGCCCGCGAACGGCAGCATGCCGCCAACGTCGACTCCCTGGGATCGCTGACGGAGGCCGACAAGCGCCTGCGCGACAGCCGCGAGGTGGTGGACGGCGCCCACGAACTGCGCGAGGCGATGCTGGACCTCCAGCGCGCCGAGGCCCAGCATGTCGCGGCGCTCGGCTTCGGCCGCGGCCTGCATGGCGGCGGGCAGCCCCTGACCGCCGGCGATTTCCGCATCGCCACCGACCGGCTGACGGCGACCGCCGACCGGCTGCAGGCGGTGCTGGGGCGGACGGATCCGCTGGTCGACCGCTATCCGGCCAAGCAGGCCGCCGCCCGCTACGCGGCCACCGTCGCCGGGCTACAGGGCGCCGTCGCGGATCTGCGCGCGGCCGATGCGGAGCGCGACGCGGCGCTGAACCGGTTCGAGGCGGCGGCACAGGCGGCGGCTGGGATCGCGGAGGCCAATGGCGATGATGGGGGCGATGCCGGACCTGCCGGCAGTCTGGGCGAGCGGATGCTGGGGGAACAGGTCCTCCGCATGCTGCCGGTGGTGCGGGCGCTGGTCCTGACCGGGACGCTCGGCCGTCAGCCCGACGTGACCTACCTGTCCTCTCTGCTGCCGACGCTGCGCCCGGCGCTCGACGGGTTGTATCAGGCGCAGGCCCGCACCGCCGCGGCCCAGCGGGCGCTGGACTCGGCACAGCGCGCCGGCGCGGAGGCGGCTGCGGCCATCGAGGCGCTGACCGCCCGGATCCTGATGGTGAAGTCCACCGGCTACACCGCGATTCAGGACGAGGTGGTCCAGCTGATCGCCTATGCCATCCAGGCCAATGACACCGAGCAGGAGACGCAGAACGTCGCCGTCGTCGCCCTGCGCCTTGGCCGGCGGGCGGCCGACGCCGTGGCCGTGCGCGACGCGGAGGAGGCCGACCGGATCGTCGCCGATGCCGGCGCCCTGCTGGCGACCGTGCGCGAGCTTCCCATGTCGCCGCTGCTGCAGGACGAGGTGCTGGCGGCCATCCGCAATTGGCGCGACAGCCTGCGCCGCACGGCGGACGGGCTGCGCCATCTGAACCAGCTTCTGATCGCCATGGACCGCGACGCCGGCGCCCTGGTCGAAACCGCCCGGCAACTGGACGAGACCTTCCGCGAGGAGGCCGCGCGCATCGGCGAATTGTTGACCCGCATCCTGGTCATCGGCGCGACCATCGGCCTGCTGCTGGCCGCCGGCGCCGCGTCGGTGGTGGCGCGGTCGATCAGCCGCCCGGTTCTGCGCCTGCAGCGGCAGATGACCCGGCTGGCCGAGGATCCGCTGGCCGGTCCGATCGACGGCACCCGCCGCCAGGACGAATTCGGCGCCATGGCGCGCGCCGCCGCCTTCTTCATCCGCGAGATCGGCCTGCGCGAACAGGCGGCCCGCCACGCGAAGGACCGCGCCGACCGCGCCCTGGAGGACCTGCGCCGGACCCAGGCCGACCTGATCCAGGCGGAGAAGATGGCGTCGCTGGGCGGGCTGGTTGCCGGCGTGGCGCACGAGATCAACACCCCGCTCGGCAATGCCCTGATGGGCGCGACCCATTTTCAGGACCGGCTGGCGGCCATCGGGCGGTTGGCGGGCGAGGGCAATCTGCGCCGCAGCGACTTCGCCGAATTCCACGAGACGGCGGACGAGCTGGCCCGGTTGATGGTGCTGAACCTGCGGCAGGCCGGCGAGCTGGTGCAGAGCTTCAAGCAGGTGGCGGCCGACCAGACCAGCGGCGAAGGGCGGCAGTTCCTGCTGAAGCCCTATCTGGAGGATCTGGCGACCAGCCTCAGCCCGTCATGGCGCAGGGCGGGTCACAGCCTGCGGGTGGAATGCCCCGAAGACATCGAGATCGACGGCTATCCCGGCGTTCTGGCCCAGATCCTGACGAACCTCGTGATGAACTCCATCACTCACGCCTATCACGAGGGGCAGCAGGGCCATCTGCTGATCCAGGTCGCCGCGCCGGAACCGGACATGGTGGATCTGGTCTACGCCGACGATGGCCGGGGGATCGCCCAGACCGATCTCGCGCGGGTGTTCGATCCGTTCTTCACCACCAGACGCGGGAGCGGCAGCACCGGCCTCGGGCTTCACATTGTGTACAATCTCGTGGCGAATCGCCTGGGTGGCAGGGTCGCGGTCGATAGCCCTTCCGGCGGCGGTGTGCGCTTCACCATTCGCTTTCCACGGCGATTTGCTACTGATAACGTATCGTTGGCGCCCGCAATACCATCCCCGCAGGAGCAGTGAATGCCTTTGCCGCTGAAGACATCGATGCGGAGTCTTGCGAAGGGGGCTGCTGTTCTGATCGGGCTTGCCGTGCTGTCGGGCCCGGCGCTCGCCGACAAGTCGCTGGTCTACTGCACGGAAGGGAATCCGCAGGGTTTCAATGCGCAGGTGTCGACCTCGGGCACGACGGTGAATGCTACGACGCCGCTGTTCAACAATCTGGTGGAATTCGGTCCGGCAGGGCAGGTCATGAATTCCGGTCTGGCCGAATCCTACAAGGTTTCGGACGACGGTCTGGTCTATGAATTCCGTCTTCGTCGGAATGTCGCTTTCCATTCCAACGATCTGTTCACTCCGAGCCGGCCGCTCAATGCCGATGACGTGCTGTTCACCATCGACCGTCAATGGCGGGCCGAGCATCCCTATCACGCTGTCGGATCGGCGAATTACGAATATTTCAGGGGCATGGGGCTTCCGACTCTGCTGAAGTCGGTGGAGAAGCTGGACGATCACACGGTCCGCATCACCCTGACCCATCCGGAGGCTCCCTTCCTGGCCGATCTGGCCATGCCGTTCCTGTCGATCCAATCCGCCGAATACGCCGATGTCCTGATGAAGGCCGGCAAGCAGGATTTGTTCGACGACAAGCCCATCGGCACCGGGCCGTTCCGGCTGGTGTCCTACCACAAGGATGTGGCGATCCGTTACAAGGCCTTCGACGGTTATTGGCGAGGTCGCCGGCTGCTGGACAACCTGATCTATTCGATCACGCCGAACATCGCGGTGCGCCTGAACAAGCTGCGGTCCGGCGAATGCCATGTGATGATCTTCCCCAACCCGGCCGAATTGGGGGCGATAGAAAAAGATCCCAATCTGGTGATCGAGCAGCAGGATGGCCGGAATGTCGCCTATATGGCGTTCAACACCAGCAAGCCGCCGCTGAATGATGTGCGGGTGAGGCGGGCCATCACCATGGCGATCGACAAGCGCACCCTGGTCGATGCGGTCTATCAGAACGGTGGATCGCCGGCGAAGAACCCGATCCCGCCCGGCATGTGGTCCTACGATGACGGCATCGAGGATTATCCGTTCGACCCGGCGGCGGCCCGCCGCCTGCTGGCCGAAGCGGGGTATCCCGAGGGCTTCCCGCTCGATCTGTGGTACACGCCGGTCACGCGCCCCTACCTGCCGAACGGCAAGCGCGCCGCCGAAATGATCCGCGAGAACCTGGAGCGCGTCGGCATCCGGGTCACCCTGAAGACGGACAGCTGGAGCAACTATCGCCAGCAGGTGACCCAGGGCGATCCGGACATGGTGATCTACGGCTGGACCGGCGACAACGGCGATCCGGACAATTTCCTCTATTTCCTGCTGAGCTGCGGTGCCGTGCGTCCGGGCGGCGCCAACCTTGCGCGATGGTGCAATCCGGATTTCGAAGACCGGATCACCAAGGCCAAGGTTACCACCGACGTCGAAAGCCGCACCGCCGACTACAAGGAAGCGCAACGCATCTTCCATCGGGAAGCCCCGTGGTTTCCCATCGCGAATTCGATCATTGCCGTCGCCCATCGCAAAGAGGTGAAGAACTACACCAACAACATCTTCAATCAGGACTTCTCCGGCGTCGACATCGAGCCCCAGTGAGCGGCAGGCCTATGCAAACCTTGTCTGGGCAGGTCCCGACCGTGGATGCGTCTCCCGATGACCTGATGTTCGAGGACGAAGACCCCGGCACGGTGCCGGAACGGCAGTCGGCGGCGACCGCCCCTTGGCCGATCCTGGTGGTGGACGACGACGAGCAGGTGCACGCGATGACCCGCGTGCTGCTGAAGGATTTCGAGTTCGAAGGCCGGCGCTTCGCCATCGTCAGCGCCTTTTCGGCGGCGGAGGCGCGGGAAATCCTCGCCGAGCGGTCGGATTTGCCTGTGGCTCTGCTCGACGTGGTGATGGAGACGCAGGATGCCGGGCTCCATCTGGTCCATCACATCCGGCGCGACCTGGGCAACCGCCACATCCGCATCATCCTGCGCACCGGCCAGCCCGGACAGGCGCCGGAGCGCGAGGCCATCGTCGCCTATGACATCAACGACTATAAGAGCAAGGCGGAACTGACCGCCCAGAAGCTGTTCACCAGTCTGGTCGGCGCGGTGCGCAGCTGGCGCGATCTCGTCACCATCGAGACGCTGAACCAGTCGCTGGAACGCCGCGTCGCCGAACGCACGGCGGAACTGGAACGGCAGACCGCGCTGGCCGACGGGCAGCGCCGTTTCATCGAAAACCTCGTCGAGATGATGCCGAGCCCGGTCTGGTACAAGGACGCCGCCGGCCGGTATGCCCTGTGCAACCGTGCCTTCCGCGAGCTGTTTCCCAATGCCTCCGACGGGATCGAATGGTCCGCCGGCCGCCAGACCGCGTCCGAACCGGTGCCGGCCGGCACGGGTGCCTTCTCCTTCGAATCGAGCGTGGAGGGACCGGACGGGCGGACGCGGGAACTGCTGGTGGTGAAGCGTCCGCTGACCGCCCCCGACGGAACGGAGACCGGGGTGATCGGCATCGCCACCGACATCACCGAGCGCCGGCGGATGGAGCATGAACTGCACCGCCTCGCCACCACCGATCCGTTGAGCGGCGCCCACAACCGCCGCCAAATCCTGGAGCTGCTGGATCGGATCGTGGACGGGCGGGGTGCCGGGTCCACCTGCCTCGTCATGCTCGACATCGACCATTTCAAGCGCATCAACGACGAGCTGGGCCATGCCGCCGGCGATGTCGCCATCCGCAGGGTGGTCGAGGAGATTCGCAGCCAATTGCGCGGCAGCGACCAGATCGGCCGCATCGGCGGAGAGGAGTTCGCCATTCTGCTGCCCGAGACCTCGCGCATCGGCGGTGCGGCGATTGCGGAGCGGCTGCGCGGCGGACTGGCGGCACTGGCGATCGAGCTTCCCGATGGCCGGTGTTTCCAGCTGACCGGAAGCTTCGGCCTGACCGAGGTGCGTCCGCTGGAGGACACGGTCGAAAGCGTGCTGGGGCGGGCCGATCAGGCGCTCTACCGGGCCAAGGCGCTCGGGCGGAACCGGGTCGAGGTGGCCTGAGGGCCGGGCATTGGCCTGCGACATTTTGCACGATGACGGCTTGACCGACGCAGCGGCAACGGGTATGCAGATCCTATGAACACGACCGACACCATGCGAATGCGAATTACCGGCCCGGCGCTCTGAAGCGTCGGAGAGTTGCCGCGTTCGTGTTCACTGGTCGTGTGGAGTGTGTGGCGTGTCGCTGCACCCTGTGGTCCCCGGAGCCCTCAATCCGGTTCATGACAAGTCCAATCGCCTGACCGCTGCTGCGGCGTCGAACAACGGCGTCCGTCTCGGCGAGCGAATGTGTGGCTCGGCGCGAATTATTCACCCGGTCCGCTGAGGCGGTCCGGGGCACGCCCGTCCTATCCAGAAAATTCGTTCGTCGAGGAACTTCGCGATGTTCACCGCGCATGCCGATGCCGCGCGCACCCTCTCCGTCTGCGCTCCTGTCCAGCACCACGACCCCGAAGACCGTCTGCCGGCCTGGTTGCCGCTGTCGGCGGTGACCGACGCCGCCCGGCGGCTGTCCGGCCAGATCGTTCGCACGCCGCTGCTGCATGCCCCGACGCTCGACCGCGATCTGTGGCTGAAGGCGGAGGTGTTCCAGGCCACCGGCGCCTTCAAGGAGCGTGGCGCGCTGAACCGCCTGCTGCGGCTGACGGCGCCCGAACGCGCCGGCGGGGTGGTGGCGATGTCGGCCGGCAACCATGCGCAGGGGGTGGCGCTGCACGCCGCCCGGCTGGGGGTGAAGGCCACCATCGTGATGCCGGAGACGGCCCCCCGCTGTAAGGTGGAGCGGACCGCGGAACTGGGGGCCGAGGTGGTGCTGCACGGCGCCACGGTGGGCGAGGCGAAGGGCAAGGCGCTGGAACTGGCGGCGGAGCGGCGGCTGACCTTTCTCCACCCCTATGACGATCCCGATGTGATCGCCGGGCAGGGAACGGTCGGTCTGGAGATTCTGGCCGACCGGCCGGATGTCGACACAGTCGTGGTGCCGGTCGGCGGCGGCGGGCTGCTGGCCGGCGTGGCCGCCGCGGTGAAGGCCCAGCGCCCGTGGGTGCGGGTGATCGGCGTGCGGCTTGCCCGGCGCGGCGGCCCGACGCTGGCCGACGGCATCAACGTCCATGCGCTGGGCAAACTGCCCCAGGCCATCGTCGACACCCTTGTCGACCGGGTGGTCGAGGTGGAGGAGGCGGAAATCGCCGCCGCGATGCGCGCCCTGCACCGGTCCTTCGGCGTGGTGGCGGAAGGGGCCGGCGCCGCCGGAGTCGCCGCGGTGCTGGGCGGTCGGCTTGGGCGAACCGGGCGGACGGTGGCGGTGCTGTCCGGGCGGAATGTGGACGGCGACACGCTGGCGCGGACGTTGGCGGCGTGATTTCTGACTTGCGATTGCTGCGGCCTCTTGCCCTCTCCCCAACCCTTCCCCGCTTTGCGGGAGAGGGTTGGGGAGAGGGCAAAGCGGCTGGCACCAAAGGACCACCCCACCGGCCGCTCCCCAGCAAATCGCATAGCTCACCCCTTCGCCGAAGCGAAGTATGGATAGGTCAGCAGAAATGACCTATATTGGCGCTCGCGTGTAAACACACAGGCGACGCCAAGGGGTAGCTGGCATGACGAACAATTCCGTCTCGACCATTTCGTCATCCCCTGCATCAGTCACTTACGAGCGCCCGCGTGCGGCGCACAGTGTCTTTGACAATTTGCAAGGTCAACTGTTCGGCGTTGTCATGACGTCGTTCGGGATTGCCATTCTCCATGCCGCCGGACTGGTCACCGGGCAGGCGGCGGGGTTGGCCTTCGTGATTTCCTACGCGACGGGCGTGGATTTCGGTCCTCTGTTCTTCCTGGTCAATCTGCCCTTCTACTTTCTTGCGCTGGCCCGCATCGGCGTCGGCTTCACCATCAGGTCGCTGGTCGCGGTGACCGGCATCGCCCTGCTGTCCGGCCTGTTGCCGACGATGATGAGCTTCAGCGCCATCAACCCCTATGTCGCGGCGGTGCTGGCCGGCTTCTGCGTCGGGATCGGCGTCATCGCGCTGTTCCGCCACGGCGCCAGCGGCGGCGGTGTCGGCATCCTCGCCTATTACCTGCAGGAAAAGACCGGTTTCCGCGCCGGCTGGCTGCAGGCGCTGTTCGATCTGGCGGTGTTCTCGGCCGCCGCCTTCGTTCTGGAGTGGCCGGCGCTGCTGGCGTCGATCCTGGGGGCTGCGGTGCTGAACGCCTTCGTCGCCTTCAATCACCGCGCCGACTGGTACGTTGCCCGTTAAACAGAATAGGGCCCGGTGAAACGGGTGGGCCGCGCTATTCGCGGCCCAGCACCCGGTCGACCACCGCATCGGCCCATTCGCGCGACCGGAAGCTGGCCTTGGCCTCCACCGGGTCATAGACGCGCTCGACCCAATCCCAGAAGGCGATCGGGCGCTTCTGGTTGTAGGCGGCGTAGAGTTCGAAGAAGTAATCGAGAATGCCGGTCTTCGCCTGCTTGAAATGGCCGTATTTCCAGGACAGCTGCTTCATAGCCTGCTCGAGCGGCTGGCCTTCATGGGCGAACAGGTACAGCGTCGCCATGAAGCCGGCGCGGTCGGCCCCCGACTTGCAGTGCATCAGCGCCGGATAGGTCATGGTCTTGAACAGCTCGCGCGCCTTCAGAAGGGTTTCCTTCTTCGGCATGTCGCGGGAGTTCACCGGAAAATCGACCAGTTCCAGCCCATGGGCGCGGCAGGCCTCCGCCTCCAGGATGTAGGAGGCGCAGTCGCGCGACCCGCGCAGGTTCAGGATCGTCTTCACCCCATTGCGCTTCGCCATCGCGATGTGCGACGGCGAGGGCTGGCTCGCCCGGTACATGTTGGGGGAGATGCGGTAGGTGTTGGAATAGATCAGCCGGAAACAGGCGTGATCGATGAACACGCTTTCCAGATGGCCGAGCGCCCGCTGCCACGGCGTCGCCATGCGGCTGCGGCCGCGCTTGATCGCGTCGGCCAGCGCGGTGGTGGTGACCGCCCGCAGGGTGCTTTTCTTCGCCAACTCCAAACCTTCCGACTCTGACGGAACGCCAACATAGGCATGGCCGGCGTTCCGTCAAGAACCCCATCACGCCAAAGCGTCAGGCGACCCTGTCCTGCAGCCGGACATACATGCCGTACTGCGCCGCCAGCGTCAGCACGATTTCCATGTAAAGATTGATCAGGCCGTTGGCGTAGAAGGCCGGGCAGCCGGTGTAATGACGCTCTCCCGCCATCGCAGTCGGTTCGATCAGGTCGGTGTTGAGGACGATCAGGTCCTTGTCCGGATCGTAGAGGAAGGCCGACTGGTCGGAACGCAGCGGGTGGATGGCCTGATGGTCGTCGGCCTCGATCTTTCCCGCCGCCATGAACTGGCACAGCATGCCAAGGCTGCCCATGGCGAGCGGCAGGACCTGTTTCAGGCTGCGGCGGGCGAGATCGTCATAGGCCGCGGCGTCCAGCCCCGGACGCAGCAGCGGCGCCGCCTCCACCAGATTCCAGCAGACATGCAGCGCCGTGTGGCTGCCGGTCTTGGTGATCGACAGCATGTCGTAGCCCGACGGCCCGTGCAGGACCGACTTCTGCAACTCGCGCCCCAGCACATAGCCGGCGGCGGCCATGTCGGTGATGGTGCCTTCCGTCCGGCAGCGGTCCTCCTCCACCATCACCTTGATCGCCCAATCCTTGATGATGGCGTCCAGAAGATGGCAGACGGAATCGCGGAGGAAGCCGACCATGCGGTCGGGATCGGCGGCGGCCATGCCGTCGGGATCGGCGAAGTCCAGCCCATGCGGCGAGTCCGGCGGGGTCGACAGCACCAGATGCCCGGACTCATCCAGCGGCATGCGGGCGATGATGTGCTCCCGCAGGTCGACATAGAGGAATCCCAGCAGGGTGTTGATCGCGACCTTCTCGAAATCCTCCTTGCGGGTGTCGGCATGGGCCGGGCAGTGGCCGGCCAGCGTCAGCAACTCTTCGCTCAGCAGGTACGCCGGCTCCTCAGCGATCCGGTGCAGGATCGGCGCGAGGCTGATCCGGGTCATCCCGGCTTCCTCATGTGCGCCGGCATAGGTCAGGGCGAAGTCGTTGGTGCGGGCCATCGGGCTCAGCCCTCCTGCAGGCGGTCGTAGACGCCGTAGTCGAGCGCCAGCCCGGCGACGATGTCGAGATACAGCTTGATCAGGTTGGTGGTGTAGAAGGCCGGGCAGCCGGTGTAATAGCGCTCGCCCGGCTTGGCGAAGGTGACGATGGGATCGGCGTTCAGCCGGATCAGCCCGTTGGCGTCCAGCACGAAGGCCGTCTGGTCCTTGGGCAGGCGGTGGACGGCCAGCCCGTCGGCCGGCTCGATCCCGCTTTCCTCCATGTAATGGACCAGCATGCCCAGGCTGGCCATCGACAGCGGCACGATCTGCTTCAGGCTGCGGTGGACGAGATCGTCGTAGAAGGCGGCATCGCGCCCCGGCACCAGCAACGGCGCGGCCTCCACCATCGCCCAGCAGATGTGGATCGCGGTGTGGCTGCCGGTCTTGGTGATCGACAGCATGTCGTAGCCGGCACGCTGGTACAGCGGCGAATGCTCCAGCAGCGTGCGCAGGACGAAGGTCGCCGCCGCCTCCAGCGAGATCTCGCCGGAGCCCTGGGAGCGGAAATACTCTTCCTCGCGCACCAGATCGACGGCCCAGCCGGTGATGAGGCCATCCAGCAGGTGGCAGGTGGCGTCGCGCAGGACGGAGCAGAAGACGTCCGGCGCCGCCGCCGCCATGGCGGCGCGGTCGGCCGGGTCCAGCCTGTGCGGCGAGCGCGGCGGGATCGGCAGCATCGGCCGGCCATCCGCATCGAAAGGCAGCTTTTCGGCGATGTGGTCGCGCAGGCGGTTGAACAGCAGCGCGAGCAGGCTGTTGACCGCCACCTTGTCGGCGTCGTCCTGGGGAATGGGGGCCTGGGCGATCGGGGCTGCACCGTCCGCCGTTCCCTCGGCCTTGCCGGCATGGAACGGGCATTGCCCGGCGCCCTTGCGGAAGTCGTCGTTGAACAGGAAGTTCGGGTCGGACTGGATGCGCTGCAGGATATGGGCGATCGACACCCGGCCCAGACCCGCCTCGCCATGGGCGGTGTTGAAGGTCTGGGCGAAGTCGTTTGAGCGGGCGGTCAGGGTGTCGGACATGCGGCGGCCTTCGGCGCGGATGTAGGGCGGACGGATTACCCTAGATGGAAATGCCGGCCGCGCGCAACGGAGTGTCGCCTTCGGGCTCTATAATGTCCCGGCCACTGCGTTATTTTGCCACGATCCGTCCCTCTACCGCGGGCGCGACCGTTTTCTTCGCCTCGACGTAATTCATCACGATGGTCGCCAGCAACACCGCGCCCGAGGCATCGACGATCACTTTGGCCCGCGGGAAGGCGGCATAGCCGTCGCCGCCCTTCAGCATGTAATCGTTGGTGGCGACGCGGTAGGTCGCCTGCGGGTCCAGCGGCTTGCCACCCACCATGATCGAGGTCACCCGCCGTCCGGCCGGAGCCTTGGGGTCATAGGTCATGGTCAGGCCGGAGACCTGCGGGAAGCGGCCGGCCTTCTCCTCCACCTTGCTGAGGCCGTGTTCGAGGGTGGAAATCAGATCCTGCCCCGACATCTCCACCAGCACGCCGACATTGCCGAAGGGCAGTTCAGCGAAGATGTCCTTGCGGGTCAGTTTGGAGCCGGCGGGATGCAGCGCATCGGCGCGGATGCCGCCGCCGTTGGTGATGGCGACATCGGCCTTCAGCGCGTCGCGCAAGGCGTCGACGATCAGGTTGCCCATGCTGGCTTCGCGGCTGCGCACCACGTCCTTGCGGCTGTCGAGGTCCGTCGCCGTGGTGCCGATCACCGTGGCCAGATCGGTGTCGAGCCGCTTGGTGTAACCCTCCACCACCCCTTCCACCTGTGGATCGGCGGGAACGCCGGCGGTGGTGACGAAGCGCCATTCCGTCGGCACCGTGGTGGTCGCTGGCCCTTTGCCGGCGTCCCCCTTGCCCGACTCTTTGGTCTCGACCGCCAGCTTCACGACGCCGAGATACTGTGCGTCATGCCCGGCCTTAAGGATCAGGGTGGAGCCTTCATAGAAGCTGATCGGGTCATGGTCGTGGCCGCCCAGGATCAGGTCGATGCCCTTGACCTTGGCGGCCAGTTCCCGGTCCTCCGCGATGGTCAGGTGGGTCAGCGCCACCACGACCGAGGCCCCCTTGGCCCGCAACTCCTTCACCGTCGCCGCCGCCGTCTCCAGCACCGGAGAGAAGCTCACGCTCGGTCCGGCGCTCGACAGGCGGGCGCTGTCGGGGGTGATCAGGCCGATGAAGCCGACGGTGATGCCGTCGATGGTCCTGGTCCAGCTCGGCACCGTGCCGGCGAAGGCGGAGCCGTCGGCCGACCGGACGTTGCTGCCGATCCAGGGGAACTTCGATTCGGCCATGCGCTGCTTCAGCGCGTCGGGGCCGAAGTCGAATTCATGGTTGCCGAAGGTCACCGCATCGACGCCGATGGCGTTGAACAGCGCGATCATCTGCTCGCCCCGCGTCGTGCCCGACAGCAGCGACGGCGACAGGAAATCGCCGCCGACCGTGGTGATCGCATCGGGCGCCGCCGCGCGCTCGCGCTTCAGCAGGGTCATCAGCGGCCCGAAGCCGCCCTGTCCCTTCACCGGCGCGATCTCGTACACGTCGTTGACGTGCAGGAAGGTCAGCGTGCCGTTTTGCGCCCAACTGGGCAGGGCGGCACCGAAGATGACGGCGAACAGTGGGATGGCGATCAGGCGGAAACGGAACGGCATGGAGAACGGACCTCCGAGGACATGCCTGTGTATTCTAGATCAGCTTTGCCCCGCCGCGCATAGCGGCTTTGCGGCGCGGAGCATGGGATCAGGAGCGGCTGCGGCTTGAACTCCGCCTGCGACGGTCTCACAACTTGATGACAGCCTTACCAACGACGCGAGCCGAGCAGACCCATGCGCATCCTGGTCGTTCAGAACAGCCGAACCGCTCCCATCGGTCTGGTGGGCGATGCGCTGACCGACAACGGCGCGACCCTCCACACCGTCGCCGCCAACGAAGGCGAGGCGATCCCCGATAAGGACGGCTATGCCGGCCTCGTCGTGCTGGGCGGCCCGCAGGATGCCTGGAACGACGAGAAGGGGCCGCATTTCGGCCGGGTGATGGAGACGATCCGCGACTTCACCGACGCCGACCGGCCGGTGATGGGCATCTGCCTCGGCGCGCAGCTGGCGGCCCGCGCCTATGGCGCCAAGGTCTACCGCCACACCACGCCGGAACTGGGCATCCATCGCGTCAGCCTGACCGACGGCGCGCAGGACGACCCACTGCTGGGCGGCTTCGGTCCGGAGCTGAACCTCGCCCAGTGGCACTACGACACCTTCGAGTTTCCCGACGGCGCCGTTCCGCTGGCCACCAGCGAGGCCTGCGACCGGCAGGCCTTCCGCCTCGGCCGCGCCACCTACGGCTTCCAGTTCCACCCCGAGGCGACCGGCGACATCCTGCGCGGCTGGGCCTCGCGCATCCGGGAGGAGGCGCGGGAAAGCAACGCCGGGATGCTGCACGGCCTGGAGGACTCCATCGCCACCCACCTGCCGGTGGCGGAGCGCTTCACCCGGGCGATGACCCGGCGCTGGCTGGATCTGGCGCGCTGACCGTTTCGGTGAAACGGGCCAGGAGGTCGGGGGTGTCGACGTCGTAGAGGATGCCGGCGTCATCGACCGGCACCTCGCACAGCCGGTCGGCATGCTGGCCGATCAGCCGCTTCGCCCCGGCGTCCCCCGTCAGCGCGGCCATCTCCGTGAAGAAGGCGCGGTCCCACAGCACCGGGTTGCCCTGCTTGCCGTGGGTGGTGGGAATGCAGATGGCGCGGCCTTCCACCGGGTTGTAGGCGGCGATCAGCCGGTCGATCACGGCGGACGCCACCTGCGGCATGTCGCCCAGGCACACCACCACCGCATCGGATTCGCTCGGCACCGCCGCCAGCCCGGCGCGCAGCGAACTGCTCAGCCCCTCGGCGAAGGCCGGATTGTGGACGAAGGTGACGGGCCGGTCGGTCAGCGCCCGCGCCACGCTTTCCCCCTGGTGGCCGGTGACGACGATGACGTTGGCGGCTTGCGAAGCCAGCGCCGCATCCACGGCGCGGGCGACCAGCGGCGCGCCGTTGACCTCGGCCAGCAGCTTGTTGGTCGGCCCCATGCGGCTGGAGCGGCCGGCGGCCAGCACCAGGGCAGTGACGCGCGGCGCGCGGGGCGTCTCGGTCGAGACACCCGCCCGTGGCAGGGGGCGTGTCGGAATCTCGGCCAACAGCCCGCCGACGCCCATCCGCATCACCTCGGTGCGGCTCGGCCGAATGCCGGCGGCGATGCGCTGCAGCACCCAATCGAAGCCGTTCAGCTTGGGCGAGCGCGCGCAGCCCGGCAGTCCCAGCACCGGCTTGCCCTCGCGCCGGGCCAGCAGCAGCAGGTTGCCGGGATCGACCGGCATGCCGAAATGCTCCACCACGCCGCCGGCCCGCTCGATGGCCGCCGGCAGCACGTCGCGCCGGTCGGTGATGGCCGACGCGCCGGCGATCAGCAGCAGGTCGGTCGGCGGCGCCTCCGCGATCTCAGCCGCCAGCGCCGCCTCGTCATGGTCGCAGCGCGACTCATGGATCAGCGTGCCGCCGAGCGCCTCGACCCGCTCCCGTGTGACGTTGACGGTCTTGTCGAGCACGCTGTCCTTCACCCCCGGCAGCCGCGTCTGGATCAGCGCCACCGACAGCGGGCGGTAGGGCAGGACAGCCAGCGGCGGCGGGCCGCCGGCGGCGATTTCTTCCGCCTGCTCCACTGCGGCAACTGGGGCGGCGAAGGGGATGATCTTGACGGTGGCCAGCATCTGGCCGGGCTCGACGGCAGCGAAGTCGGGCAGGGTGGCGATGGTGACGCTCTCGTCGATTCCGTTGATTGCGTCGATGCGGGCGGTGTCGAGGCGCAGAAGCCCATGCGCTTCGGCGAACAGGTTGACCCGGCCGGTGAAGGCGGCGGCGACCTGGACGGAGCCGCCGGCCACGACGGCGGCGATGCGGGTGGCGGCGGCGTCCTCGGCGATGTCGCTGTCGGACAGCTTGGCGGCGATCACCTCCGAAATGCCGGCCGCGCGCAGGGCAGTGACGTCATCGGCCGACAGCCGGCGGCCCTTCTTGAAGGCGAGCCCGCTCAGGCGCAGGGAATGGGCGAGGATCGCACCCTCGGCATCGGACAGGGGAAGCGGGCCGAAGAACATGGGGGCTCCGGATGGGCACGGTCGGTGTATGTCCACGGATATGGCGACCGGTCCGGAGCGGGGCAATGGGCGGAAGGTATGGGGTGGGTGAGGCGCTGGGACGGGGAGGTGTCAGCTTCGGATGCCCCCACCTAACCTCCCCCGCTGGGCGGGGGAGGGACTGCCGCCGAACGCCGACAAAAGTCCAATCCCCTCCCCCGCCCAGCGGGGGAGGGTCAGGGTGGGGGCAAGCGAGCGACCACTCAGCAGGGATGGTTCTCCCCCCGCCGCACGCAGGTGATCTGCCCCATGATCGCAATCGCGATTTCCGCCGGGGTGACGGCGCCGATCGACAGCCCGACCGGGCCGCGGATGCACTTCACCTCGGCCTCGCTCAGGCCCTCGTCGCGCAGGCGGTCCAGGCGCAGGGCGTGGGTGCGCTTGCTGCCCAGCGCGCCGACATAGAAGGCGGGCGAGCGCAGCGCCACCACCAGCGCCGGGTCGTCCAGCTTGGGGTCGTGCGTCAGGGTGACCACGGCGGTGCGGGCGTCGGGCTTCAGCTCCGCCAGCGCCTCGTCCGGCCACAGGTGGTTCAGCTTGACGCCGGGGAAGCGCGCCTCGGTCGCGAAGGCGCCGCGCGGGTCGATCACCGTCACGTCATAGCCGGTCAGCGCCGCCACCGGGGCCAGCGCCTGGGCGATGTGCACGGCGCCGACGATCAGAAGCCGCATCGCCGGATTGTGGACATGCACGAACAGGCGGAAGCCGTCCTCGTCCTGCGGATCGACCAGCAGGCCGGAGCGGTCCTGGCGGATGCGCCGGCGCACCTCGTCCAGCAGATCGGACTCAAGCCCGAAGCCGCCATGGACGGTGTCCTCGTAAACCAGGGTCTGGAGGCCGGTGTTGAGATCGGTCACCAGGGCGGCTGGGATCGCTGCGGCCTTCGCCGCGAGCAGCCGGTCCAGAATATCGCGTTTCATTCCACGGCCTCGACATAGACCTGCACCTGCCCGCCGCAGGCCAGCCCGACTTCCCAGGCCATTTCGTTGGTGATGCCGAAGGACAGCAGGCGCGGTTCGCCGTCCTCCATCGATTTGGCGGCCTCGTGCGCCACGGCGCTCTCGATGCAGCCGCCGGACACGGACCCGGCCATCGACCCGCGGTCATCGACCGCCATCTGGCTGCCGACCGGCCGCGGCGAGGAGCCCCAGGTCGACACGACGGTCGCCAGGGCCACCCTGCGGCCGGCGGCGCGCCATGCGGCCGCTTGCTCCACGATGTTGTCCGCCATCAGGGTGTCGTTCATCCCGCCGCCTCCTTCAACCAGCGGCGCAAGCCCGGGCTCCGACGCGGACCATCGGCCGACAGGACACCGGCCAGATCCGCGAGGCTGTTCAGGCTGTGGGCCGCAAGAAAATCGTCCACATGCGGCAGCAGCGCCCGGATGCCCGAGGATTTCGGCGCGAAGCCTTCCCAGCGCAACAAAGGATTCAGCCAGACGAGCCGCCGACAGCTTTTGTGCAACCGATCGGCCTCTGCCGCAAGCCCTTCCCCTGCATCCCTGTCCAGCCCGTCGGTAATGAGAAGCACCACGGCACCCTGGCCCAGCACTCGCCGCGCCCACGTCCGGTTGAAGGCGTGCAGTGCGGTGCCGATCCGCGTGCCGCCCGACCAATCGGCAACCGCCCCAGACACGGCGTCCAGAGCCACGTCGACGTCCTTGTGCCGCAGATGGCGGGTGATGTTGGTCAGCCGCGTGCCGAAGACGAAGCTGTAGACCCGGTCGCGGTCGTTGGTCACCGCATGCATGAAATGCAGCAGCATGCGCGAATAGCGGGTCATCGAGCCTGAGATGTCGCACAGCACCACCAGCGGCGGCGGCCGGGTGCGGCGCCGCTTGCGGGCAAGGTCCGACAGGTCGCCGCCGGTGCGCAGCATCCGCCGCAGCGTGGCGCGCGGATCGACGCGCGGCCCCATCGGGTCGGACCGGTAACGCCGCGTCGTGACCTCGGCCAGCGGCAGGGCGAGGCGGGACAGCAGGCGCTTGGCCTGCGCCATCTCCTCCCCCGTCATCTTCTCGAAATCCTTGTCCTGCAGCCGTTCGGCGGCGGAAACGGTAAAGGAGGCGTCGACCTCGATCTCGGTCTTGTCCGGCTCCTCCTGTTCGGCGCCGCTGCCGTGCAGGGCCTCGGCAAGGCGTTGCGCCATCTCCGGCTGGTCGGGCGGGGCCTCCGTCCGCACCCTCGGCAGCATCAGCGACATCATCTTCTTCAGGATGTCGGGATTGCGCCAGAAGACGTGGAAGGCTTGGTCGAACAGCTCGCTTTGGTCGTGGCGGTTCACGAAGATGGCGTGCAGCGCCCAATAGAAATCGGTGCGGTTGGTCAGGCCGACCGCCTCCACCGCCTCCACTGCCTGCAACACCTTGCCGGGCCCAACCGGCAGGCCGGCGGCGCGCAGCGCGCGGGCGAAATGCATCAGGTTGAGGGTGAGTCGGCCGGCCGGCGCGTCGTCCGTCATGGCGGCCTCAGCGCGCGGTGGTGGCGGCCAGCTCGGTCTTGACCTGGGTCAGGATGCGCGCCGCCTCGCTGCCCTGGATGCGGGCGATGTCGTCCTGGTATTTCAGCAGCGTGCCCAGCGTGTCGTTGATGACGGAGGGCTCCAGTTCCAGCTGGTTCAACTCCACCAGCGCCTGTGCCCAGTCCAGCGTCTCCGCCACGCCCGGCGCCTTGTAGAGGTCCAGGCCGCGGAGGGTCTGGACGAAGCCCACCACCTGTGCGGCCAGCCGCGCGTCGGCCTGCGGCGCCTTGACCGCCAGGATCTCCCGCTCGCGCGCAGCGCTGGGGTAATCAACCCAATGGTAGAAGCAGCGCCGCTTCAGCGCGTCGTGAATCTCGCGCGTGCGGTTGGAGGTGAGGATGACGATGGGCGGCTCCGGCGCATGGACTGTGCCGAATTCCGGGATCGAGACCTGATAATCCGACAGAATCTCCAGCAGATAGGCCTCGAACGGTTCGTCGGTGCGGTCCAGTTCGTCGATCAGCAGCACCGGCGGCCCGGCGAGGTCAGGCTCCAGAGCCTGCAGCAGCGGGCGCTTGACCAGGAAGCGCTCGGAAAACAGGTCGGAGGCCAGCGATTCGCGGTCCTGCCCGCCCGACGCCTCGGCCAGCCGGATCTCCATCATCTGGCGGGCATAGTTCCACTCATAGACGGCGGACGAGGCGTCCAGCCCCTCATAGCATTGCAGCCGCAGAAGCTTGCGGCCGAGCGTCGCCGACAGGACCTTGGCGATCTCGGTCTTGCCGACGCCGGCCTCGCCCTCCAAGAACAGCGGGCGCTTCAGCTTCAGTGCCAGAAACAGCGCCGTTGCCAGCGAACGGTCCGCGACGTAGGAGCCGCGGGTGAGAAGCGCCAGCGTGTCATCGACGGAGGCGGGGAGGGACGTGGTCATAGAGGGCCTTGAAGATGGACAAGAAACGCCCTCTCCCGCCCCGGGAGAGGGAGGGGACCCACCGAAGGTGGGGAGGGTGAGGGGTAAGGCAAGAATCCAAGAGCGCATGGTTTCTTGCACTATCCCTCACCCTTCCCACCGCTTCGCGGCGGGCCCCTTCCCTCTCCCGGGGCGGGAGAGGGGGGTAAATTACCCCGCCGCTT